>JBMOOW010000083.1:0-8074 GCA_049323195.1 Pseudomonadota bacterium
AAACGCAGTGCCTGCGCGACCGGCGGCAGCCCCAGCAACGCGGCCAGCCCGGCGAGCACCGCCACCAGCAGCACGCGGAAGGCGGGTGAGACCAGGACCGCGAGCGAACCGGCGGCATCGCGCCCGCTGCTGGCCAGCACCGCCACGTTGCCGGCGACCAGCGCGATGAACGCGGCCGCGGCCTGCTGCGGCAGGGGGAGCCCGGCGTGCAGCGACCAGGCCCAGGTCAGCGCCACCGCGACGAACGCCGCACCGCCCAGCAGCACGCAGACCCAGGCATCCGGCAGCGCGATGAGCGGCTGGCGCGGCGGACGCGGGCGGCGGCGCATGACGTCGGGCGCGGGAGGAATGCGCTCGAGCACCAGCGAGGAGGTCGGGTCGATGATCAGCTCCATCAGCACGACGTGCAGCGGCAGCATCAGCAACGGCATGCCCAGCACCACCGGCAGCAGCGCCAGCCCGGTGATCGGCACGTGCACCGCGACGATGTAGCGCGAGGCGCGGCGGATGTTGTCGTAGATGGAGCGGCCGGCGCGGATGGCGCGCACGATCGTGGCGAAGTGGTCGTCGGTAAGCACCATCGCCGCGGCCTCGCGCGCCACGTCGGTGCCACGCGCGCCCATGGCCACGCCGGCGTCGGCGGCGGCGAGCGCGGGCGCGTCGTTGACGCCGTCGCCGGTCATCGCCACCACGTCGCCGCGGGCCTGCAGCGCGCGGATGATGCGCAGCTTGTGCTCGGGGCGCACGCGCGCGAACACGCAGGCATCCGCCAGGCGCTCGGCCAGGCCCGCGTCGTCCAGTGCTTCGACCTCGGCGCCGGTGACGACGCCGGCCCGCGTGTCGATGCCGGCCTCGCCCGCGATGGCCAGCGCGGTGGCGGCATGGTCGCCGGTGAGCATGAGCACGCGCACGCCCGCGCCGCGCGCTTCCTCCACCGCCTCGCGCGCGCCTTCGCGCAAGGGGTCGACGAAGGCCACCAGGCCCTGCCATCGCAGGCGGAAGGCCGTCTGCGCCCCGGGCAGCGCCTGCGCGCGCGGCCAGTCGGCGGCGGCCACGCCGAGCACGCGCAGGCCGCCTGCGGCCAGCCGCGCGAGCGCCTCGCCCACCGCGGCACGGGTGGCGTCGTCGAGCTCGCACAGGGCCATCACCGCCTCGGGCGCGCCCTTGCAGGCCACGCGCGCGAAGGCGTCGTCGTCGGCCGTCCAAACATGCGTGGTGGCCAGCGTGCCCTGGCCGAAGGGGTATTCGGCCAGCCGCGCGCGCGGCGGTGCGGCATGGCTGCCGACCGCATCGCCCAGCGCGGCGTCCATCGGATCGGTGACGTGCTGCGGGCGCGCGAGCGCGGCGGTCTCGAGCAGGTCCGTAGTGCCGACGCCCGCGGCGGGCACGCTCTCGGCCACGCGCATGCGGTTGAGCGTGAGCGTGCCGGTCTTGTCGGTGCAGAGCACGGAGATGGTGCCCAGCGTCTCGATCGCGTCGGGTTTGCGCACCAGCGCGCGGTGCCGCGCCATGCGCCAACCGCCCAGCGCGAGGAAGACGCTGAGCACGACCGGGAATTCCTCGGGGATGTTGGCGATGGCCAGCGTCAGCCCGCCCAGCAGCGACTGCACCGCGTCGCCGGAGGTCAGGTAATGCACCACCGCCAGCGCCAGCGAGCTGCCGACCGACAGCCAGGCGAACACCACGACCAGCTTGCGGATCTGCCGGCGCAGCGGGCTGGGCGTGGGCTCGATGTCGCGCATCGCGCGGCCCAGGCGCCCGATCCCGGTGGACGCGCCCGTGGCCACGACCTCGGCCATGCCGCGTCCGCGCACCACCAGCGAGGCCGAACGCAGGAGGCCGGCGTCGCCCGCGTCGCCCGGCAGCTTGTCGACCGCGTGCGACTCGCCGGTCAGCAGCGACTCGTCCACCGCCAGGCCCAGGCCTTCGAGCAGGCGCGCGTCCGCCGGCACGCGGTCTCCCTCCTCCAGCAGCAGCACGTCGCCCGGCACGATGGCCGGTGCCGGCAGCGAGACCACGCGACCGTCGCGCCAGACCCGTCCGCGCGGCGCCGCGAGCTCGCGCAGGGCCTCGATGGCGCGTTGCGACCGCTTCTCCTGGTAGAGCGTGAGCGCGACCACCAGCACCACCGAGGCGCCGAGCACCGCCGCATCGGCCGGCTCGCCCATGGCCGCGTACAGCGCGACGGCGGCGAGCAGCAGCAGCAGCATCGGCTCGCGCAGCGTGCGCAGCAGCAGCCTGGCAAGGCCATCGCGGCGCGCCTGCGGCAGCTGGTTGGGCCCATAGCGCGCTAGCCGCCGCCGCGCCTCGTCACTGCTCAGCCCCGGCAGGCCGGCGGGCGCCTCGGGTGACGGCATGACATCGGCGGACATCGGCGGCCTCCTCCGGCAGGTGCGGCTACTGTGCCGCAGCCCGGCGCAGCGGGCTTGACCGGGGTCAATCGCGGCGCGCATGCCGCATCCGGGCGCCCGCGGAACGGTCGCCCTGCTCTGCTAGGCTCGCCGCGTCCCGGGGAGGCCGCGCATGGCGCACAACCAGTTCGAGCTGCTCGCGCAGCGTCGATTCCTGCCGTACTTCGTCGTGCAGCTGCTCGGCGCCTTCAACGACAACGTCTTCCGGCAGGCCATCATCGGGCTGATCGGCGTGATGGTGGTCGCGGGCGCGATGACCGTCGAGGAACGCGCCACCTACACGCAGCTGGCGCCGGCGATCTTCATCCTGCCCTACTTCCTGTTCTCCGCCACCGCGGGGCAGATCGCCGAGAAGCTGGAGAAGGCGCGGCTGATCCGCATCGTGACGGTGATGGAGATCGCGATCATGTCGGTCGGCGCCGTCGGCTTCGTCATGCAGTCGATGCCGGTGCTGCTGGCGGCGCTGTTCCTCACCGGCGTGCAGTCCACGCTGTTCGGTCCGGTGAAGTATTCGATCCTGCCGTCGGTGCTCAAGCCCGAGGAACTCACCGGCGGCAACGGGCTGGTGGAGATGGGCACGTCGCTGTCCATCCTCGTCGGCATGATCGCCGGCGGCCTCGTGTTCGAGCTCGCCGGTGCCCGCGGCCCGTGGGTGGCGGGCGCCGCCGTGGTCGTGCTGGCGGTGGCGGGCAACCTGGCCAGCCGCGCGATCCCGACGGTGGGCGCGGGCGCGCCGGACCTGCGCATCCAGTGGAACCCGGTCCCCGAATCGATCCGCGTGTGGAAGCTCATGCGCAGGCAGCTCGCGGTGCGCAACAGCGTGCTGGGCGTGTCCTGGTTCTGGTTCGTGGGCACGGTGCTCACCGGCAACCTGCCGGTGTATGCCGAGCAGTACATGGGCGGCACGCCCACGCTGTACGTGTTCGCGCTGGCGCTTTTCTCCATCGGCGTGGGCATCGGCTCGCTGGGCTGCGAGAAGCTCTCCAGACGCACGGTGGAGATCGGCCTGGTGCCGCTGGGCGCGCTGGGCATGAGCCTGTTCCTGTTCGACCTGGCCTTCGCGCGCCAGGCCGCGCCGGCGGTCTCGGGCCTGACGGTGGCGGGCTTTCTCGCACAGCCGGGCAGCACGCGGCTGTGCGTGGACCTGGTGGGCGTGGGGCTGTCGGCCGGCGTGTTCGTGGTGCCGCTGTTCGCGCTGATCCAGTCGCGCACGCGGAAGGACGAGCTGGCGCGCGTGATCGCCGGCATGAACATCCAGAACGCCCTGCTGATCGTGCTCGCGACCGGCCTGAGCATCGGCGCGCAGCGGCTGCTGGACTGGACGCTGCCGCAGCTGTTCCTCGCGCTGGCCGTGGTCAACACGCTGGTGTCGCTGTGGATATTCGGCATCGTGCCCGAGTTCGCGATGCGCTTCGTCAGCTGGCTGCTGGTGCGCAGCCTCTACCGCCTGCGCGTGCACGGCATCGAGCGCCACGTGCCGGATGAAGGACCGGCGCTGATCGTCTGCAACCACGTGAGCTACATGGACGCGCTGATCCTGGCCGGCAGCATTCCGCGGCCGGTGCGCTTCGTCATGTACTACCGCATCTTCAACATCCCGGTGATGCGCTGGATCTTCCGCACCGCGCGCGCCATCCCGATCGCCGGCGCGAAGGAGGACCCGGTGCTGATGCAGCGGGCCTTCGACGAGATCGATGCGGCGCTGGCGGCGGGCGAACTCGTGGGCATCTTCCCGGAGGGAGCGCTGACCCGGGACGGCCAGATCGCGCCGTTCAAGTCGGGCGTGGAGAAGATCCTCGCACGCCGGCCGGTGCCGGTGGTGCCGATGGCGCTGCGCGGCATGTGGGCGAGCATGTGGAGCCGCCGCGACACGCGGCTGGGCCGCATGCGCCTGCCGCGCCACTTCCGGGTACACGTGGAGGTGGTGGCGGAGGCGGCGGTCGATGGCGCGACGGCCAGCGCAGCATCACTGGAGGCCCGGGTGCGCGGGCTGCGTGGCGACGCCGCCTAGCGCCGCCACGCCCTGCATCCGCAAGCGCGGCACGGGGCGGCAGGCGATGCGACCGCTACGCTAGCATTCGGCGCAGGGCGCGCGCCGCGCGGCCCCTTCCATCCGCTGCCAGGACCGCAATGAGCACGCCGCCGCCCATCCACAACGCGCCGAACGCACCCGTCGAGGATCCGCGCCGCCCGGTTCCGGCCTACCTGGCCTGGTCGATCATCGCCACCCGCTCTCGCTCTGCCTGTGCTGCATCATCGGCACGATCCCGGGCATCGTGGCGATCGTGTTCTCCACGCAAGGTCAACTCGGCGCTCGAGCGTGGCGACTACGCCGCGGCACAGCGCGCCTCGTCGAACGCGAAGCTCTGGTGCTGGATCACCACGGGCCTGAACATCGTCGGCCTGCTGTGGACCGTCTTCGCCATCTCCACCGGTCGCCGGGGCGACATGATGGAGCAGTTCGAGGCCATGCAGGCCATGCAGGGCGTGTGATCACCGCAGGCGCCCGCCCCTACCTCGTGGCAGCGACCGCCCTGGCGGCGGTCGCCGGCTTCGTGCTGCTGCGCCTTTACGACCCCTCCGCGCCGGGCAGCCCGTTTCCGCCCTGCCTGTTCCGCGAGATCACCGACCTGTACTGCCCCGGGTGCGGGCTCACGCGCATGCTGCACGCACTCGCGCATGGCGACCTGCAGCGCGCGGTGCGCATGAACGCGATGCTGATGGCGATGCTGCCGGCGCTCGCCCTGCTGGCGATCAACGAGCTCGGGCCCCGCCGCATCCTGCACGGCGCGCTCGCGCGCTGGCTCTACAACCCCTGGGGCTGGCTGGGGGTCACGCTGGCCTTCGGCGTGCTGCGCAACCTGCCCTGGGCACCCTTCACCGCGCTCGCGCCCGCCTGATCCGCGCGTCGCGGCTCAGCCGCCGCGCGTCGCCAGCCAGCGGCGCACGAGCCAGTGCGCGATCGAGATCCGCGAGGGCAGCAGGAACGGCCCCTCGTCCGGCGCGCCGCGCGTTTCCGCGTCCAGCGCGGCCTCGATGTCGGCACGCTCGAACCAGCCTGCGTCCTCGAGCTCTTCCGAGGCCTGCGGCTGGCAGGCGGGCTCGGCCTCGGCGAGGAAGCCCAGCATGAGGGCCGAGGGAAACGGCCAGGGCTGCGAGGCGAGGTACCGGCAGGCACGCACGCGGACGCCGGTTTCCTCGGCCACTTCCCGCACCACCGTCTGCTCGAGCGTCTCGCCCGGCTCCACGAAGCCCGCGATCACCGAATAGCGGCGCGCCGGCCAGGCGGACTGGCGGCCGAGCAGCAGGCGGTCGCCATCGCCGACGGCGACGATCACGGCCGGGTCGGTACGTGGGTAATGGTCCAGCCCGCAGCCATCGCAATGGCCCAGCCAGCCGCCGCGCGAGAAGGCCAGCACGCCACCGCAGGCGCCGCAGTGGCGATGGCGCCGGCGCCAGTGCAGCGTCGCGCGTGCGCTGGCGAACGCGGCGGCATCGCGTGCGGGCCAGGTGGCCGCGGCCGTGCGCAGGTCGATGCGGCCGGGGGCATCGATGTCGGCCGCCTCGGCGTCGAGCGCGAACCAGGGGCGACCTTCGGCGTCGAGGCCGAGAAACAGCGCCTGCGCAGGATCGCGCGCCACGCGCGCCGGGTCGATGTGCAGGCGCCTGCCCGCCTCGCCGGCGAGCGCCCGGCCGTCGGCGTCGACGAGCAGAAGGCGGGCGCCGGGCCAGGCCGCGGCGAGCGCTGCGGCATCCACCCGCAGGTGATCGGCGCGATCGAGTGCCGCGCCGGTGGGCGCGGCTTCGACGAAGGCGAAGGGCGCTTCGCCGGCGGCGGTCATGCCGAGAACGAGGAGCCGCAGCCGCAGGTGGTCTTCGCGTTCGGATTGCGGATCACGAACTGCGCGCCGTGCAGGCTCTCCGTGTAGTCCACCGTCGCGCCCATCAGGTACTGCAGGCTGAGCGGGTCGACGATCAGGGTGACGCCGTCGGTGACGACGGCCAGGTCGTCCTCGGCCTGCTGCTCGTCGAACTCGAAGCCGTACTGGAAGCCCGAGCAGCCGCCACCCTGGATGTACACGCGCAGCTTGAGCGCGTCATTGCCCTCCTCCGCGATCAGCTCGCGCACCTTGGCGGCTGCGGCGGCGGTGAAGGTCAGTGCGTTGCCCAGCGACTGGTAGCCGGGGGCGGTGGGCAGGTCGATCGTTTCCATCCCGTCAGCATAGGGCCGCGGCGCGGGCCATCAAGCGCCGCGCGCGCCGCGCTGCGTTGCGGCGTTCACGCACCGGGCGGCGGCGTGGTCGCCTCGGCCCAGGTCACCGAGTGCTCCACCGCGGCGCCGCGGCGCGGTTGCAGGCGGGCGATGACGCGCACGGGGGTGAAGTCCGGCGGCAGGAACACGTCGCCTTCCACTTCCTGGAAATAGCGGAAAGAGTAGTCGACGCCCGGCGCGTTCGGGGACTGGCGAAGCTCGGCCCAGTCCAGCCGGCGCAGCCGGCCGCCCTGGCTGCCCTCGATGGACAGCGTCAGCCGCCCCGCGCTGACGCTGCCGCGGCTGAGGTTCTGGGTCAGCACGGCATTGAAGTGCCAGGCACCCCCGGTCTGCGCACGCATCCGCAGGGCATGCACCGACAGGCCGCGGCGCTGGCTGGTGGCGCCGACGAGGCGTTCGTAGAAGTCGACATCGGCCTTCAGCCCGGCGATTTCCTCCTCGCGTTCGGCGAGGGTCGACTGCAGGCGGGTATTGGCCTCGCGGCTGACCTGGTCCGAGCGCGTGAGCATCGAGACCTGGCGGGCGAGCTCCTCGGTGGTGGCCGGATCGCAGGGCGGCGGCGCGACGCCGCGCGCAACCTGCCAGACGCCCCAGGCGCCGAAGAGCAGGGCGGCGAGGAACACGAGCAGGGCGACGACCAGCCCGAGGCCGGTACGCGCGGCATGGGGAGACGACGGGGTGGGAGACATACCGGTTCCGGCGCGATGGTCCCGCGAGCCTACCCGGCGGCCTGCGACGGGACCATGCCCGAGGCGTCCCTATACTCGGATGGCATCGCCCGGAGAACCGCCATGTCCGAAGCCCACGTGTTCGCGCTCGGCCTCGTGCTGGCCTGGCTCGCCGGCGTGCGCGTCTACCTCACGGTCTTCGGCGTCGGCCTGGCCGGCGCGATGGGCTGGATGGAGCTGCCTTCGGCATTGCAGGTCACGCAGTCGCCCTGGGTCCTGGGCGTGGCCGCGGTGCTGGCGCTGGCGGAATTCTTCGCCGACAAGATCCCGGGCGTGGACTCGGGCTGGGACCTGCTGCATACGCTGCTGCGCATTCCCGCGGGTGCCTTCCTGGCCGCGGCGGCGCTCTCGCCCGACGGGGAACTGGGCGCGGGCGCGCTCGCCACCGGCGCGGGCATGGCGCTGGCCAGCCACGCACTGAAGGCCGGCACCCGCGTGCTGGTGAACACCTCGCCCGAACCGGTGAGCAACTGGGCGGCCTCCGCGACGGAAGACGTGGCCGTGGTGGGCGGGCTGGCGCTGGTCTTCAACCACCCCTGGCTGGCGCTCGCGCTGGTGGTCGCCCTGAGCCTCGCCATCGCGCTGCCGGTGTGGTGGATCTGGCGGCGGCTGCGGCGCGGCTGGCGCGAATCGCGCGCAGTGCGCCAGCCAGGCGCCCGCAG
>JBMOOW010000084.1:0-8067 GCA_049323195.1 Pseudomonadota bacterium
CTGCTTGTTCACGGTCGCCCAGGCGATGCGCTCGGCGGCTTCCTCCGAACGCCCGCGCTCGCGCTCGCTTTCCTCGATGTGCTCGGCCTGGCGGCGCTGCTTGTCCGAATACGACGACTTGTCACCACGCGGCATGTCGATCTCCCTGATCGGCGCGGTCGCGCCGCCGCCGGGTGTAGCAGCGCGCGGGTGCAGGTGGCGACAAGGCTGCGCGCGCGATGCCGCACGCACGTGCGGCGCCTGCGATCCGCCCAACGCGGACGGCAGGCCGCGATGTCACGCGCATGACCACGCAGGCATCCGACGGGAACCCGGATCACCTGGTGCCGTGCCAACGCGCCGCGTCGGCACGCCACGGCGACCGCCGTCGAGGCTTCGGTCGCGCCAGCCCAGGACCGGCGCCCGCACGGCAGGGCCGGTCAGGTCGGGGCGTTCTCGGCCGGTGCCCGCTGCGCGACCAGCGCCTGCAGGCGGTCGCGCATGTCGTCCACGCGATAGGGCTTGGCGATGAAGTCCACGCCTTCGGGAATGGTGGGCAACTGGCCGCGTGCATAGCCCGAGGCCAGCAGCACCTTGATGCCCGGGCGCAGGCGCCGGGCCTCGTGCATCAGGTCCACGCCGCTCATGCCCTTGGGCATGACCACGTCGGTGAACAGGATCTCGATCTCGCCGTCGCGCCGGAGGATGTCCAGCGCGGGCTCGGCTGCGTCGGCGGTGAGCACCGCATAGCCCAGGTGGCGCAGCGTCTCGATGGCCATCATCTGCACGTCGGGGTCGTCCTCCACCAGCAGCACCTTGGTGGGCGCGCCCGAGTCGCCCTCGCCCAGCAGCGGCGCGTCGGAGCGGATGGGGAGGTAGAAGCTGATGACGGTGCCACGGCCCAGCTGCGATTCGATCGCGACATCGCCCCCGGACTGCACCGCGAAGCCGTAGACCTGGCTCAGCCCCAGCCCGCTGCCCTTGCCCACTTCCTTGGTGGTGAAGAACGGCTCCATCGCATGCTCGGCCACTTCGGGTGCCATGCCGGTGCCGGTGTCCTCCACGGTCACGAGTGCGTAGCGGCCGGGATCGCGGCGGCCCTCGTGCTCGCGCTGGTGCACCTCGCGCGTGCGGATGGTGATGCGGCCACCGTCGGGCATGGCATCGCGCGCGTTGACCACGAGGTTGAGCAGCGCGGCCTCGAACTCGGCGCCGTCGATGTTGACCTCGCCGATGCCGCGGCCGAGGTTGAGCTCGATGGCCACGTCCTCGCCCACCGCGCGCCGCAGCACGGACTCGGCGGTGTAGATCAGCCCGTTGATGTCGTGCACCTGCGGGCGCAGCGTCTGCCGCCGCGAATAGGCCAGCAGCTGGCGCGTGAGCAGCGAGCCGCGCTCGGCCGCGCGCTGCGCGCCGGCCACCAGGCGGCGCACCCGCTGCGGGTCGGAGGGATCGGCGGCGATCAGGTCCAGGCTGTTGGTGATGACGGTGAGCAGGTTGTTGAAGTCGTGCGCCACGCCGTAGGTCAGCTGGCCGATGGCCTCCATGCGATGGGCCTGCAGCATGGCGTGCTGCGCGACTTCCAGCGCGCGCTGCTGTTCGCGGCGCTGGGTGATGTCGCGGGTGACCTTGGCATAGCCGATGAGGCGGCCGTCGTCGTCGAACACCGGGTCGATGATGACGTTGGCCCAGAAACGCGTGCCGTCGCGGCGCACGCGCCAGCCCTCCTTCTCGTAGCGGCCCTGGGTGCGCGCGGTTTCCAGTGCCACCGCCGGCTCGCCGGCATCGCGGTCCTCGTCGGTGTAGAAGCGCGAGAAGTGCTGGCCGACGATCTCGTCCGACGAGTACCCCTTGATGCGCTGGCCGCCGGCATTCCAGGTGGCGATGCGCCCGTTCGGATCGAGCATGTAGATCGCGTAGTCCGTCACGCCCTGCACGAGCAGGCGGAACTGGCGCTCGCTGCCGCCGAGCACGTCGGAAGGAAGGTCGAGCACCACGCCGGGGGCGACGGCCGCCGGCGGATTCTGGGTGGGCATGTCGGTCGCAGTCCCCTGTTCGCAGCGTTCGGATGCTAGTGACGGCCTGGTGAAGAAAACGACAGGACGCGTCGCGACGTGTGAGATGGCGGCATCGAGACTGGCGGCCATGCCCGGCCCCATCCGCTCGATCCGCCCGCCCGAGGACTTCGTGTCCATCACCGCCCCGCACTGGCACCAGCTCTGCGAGCTGCTGGGGCAGGACCCGAGGCAGCTCACCCTGCGCGTGGACGGGCGCTGCGTGGGCTGGCGAAGCACGCGCATGTGGTACGTCGATCCCGACGCCTACCGGGCGGTGATGCAGCGCTGGCCCAACGGCTACTGGCCGGGCTGACGCCGCCGGCCTACGGCAGCGCGCGGCCCAGCGCGGCGTCGAGGTCGACCCCGGGCGGCAGGGCGCCGTAGGCCTGACGATGCGCCTCGGCAAGGCGGCTCTGCACGAAGGCGCCGGCCAGCGGGCTGCGCGCGCGCAGCAGCACGGCGGCCTGCAGCGCGAGCGCCAGCGGTTCGACCACGCGGCGCGCATCGGCCTCGCCCAGCGCGGTGGGATCCAGGGCCTGCAGCGCGGCCCCGGCGGCGGCCGCATAGGCCAGGTGCTCGCCGGGCACGTCCGCCAGTTCGTCGCGCAGGGCCACGCGCGTGGCCGGCTCGCGCGCGAGGGCGCGCAACACGTCCAGGCACTGGATGTTGCCGCTGCCTTCCCAGATCGAGTTGAGCGGCGCCTGCCGGTACAGGCGCGGCAGCATCGATTCCTCCACGTAGCCCGCGCCGCCCAGGCACTCCTGCGCCTCGTTGACGAAGCCCGGCGCGCGCCGGCAGAGCCAGAACTTGCCGATGGCGGTGGCGATACGCGCGAACGCCGCCTCGCCCCGATGCCGCGGCGCGCGGTCGACGGCGCCGGCCACGCGCAGCGCGAAGGCGGTGGCGGCTTCCGACTCGATCGCGAGGTCGGCCAGCACGTTGCGCATCAGCGGCTGCGCAATCAGCCGCGCGCCGAAGGCCCGGCGATGCCGCGCATGGTGCATCGCCTGAGCCAGCGCCATGCGCATCTGCGCGGCGGCGCCGAGCATGCAATCCAGCCGGGTGAGCATGACCATCTCGAGGATGGTGGCCACGCCGCGTCCTTCCCCGCCCACGCGCCAGGCGCGCGCGCCGGTGAACTCGACTTCCGACGATGCATTGCTCCAGTCGCCCAGTTTGTCCTTCAGGCGCATGAGGCGGAACGCGTTCTTCGCGCCGTCGGCGAGCCGCCTGGGCATGAGCAGGCAGGTGAGGCCGGCGGGCGCCTGCGCGAGCACGAGGAAGCCGTCGGACATGGGCGCCGAAAAGAACCACTTGTGGCCCACCAGCGCGTAGGTGCCGTCGTCGCAGGGCATCGCGGTCGTGGCATTGGCGCGCACGTCGCTGCCGCCCTGCTTCTCCGTCATGCCCATGCCGAGCGTGAGCCCGCGCTTGGCGGCCATCGGCAGGTCGCGCGGGTCGTAGACGGGTGCCGCCGCCTTGTCGGCCCAGTTGCGCAGGGCCGGTTCGCGGCGCAGCACCGGCACCGCCGCGTGCGTCATCGTCAGCGGGCAGCTGGTGCCGGCGTCGGCCTGGTGATGCAGGTAGCTCAGCGCGGCGCGGGCGACGTGTGCGCCGGCCGCATCGGTGGACCAGGACAGCCCCGCCACGCCATGCGCGATCGCCGCCTCCATGAGCGCGTGGTAGGCCGGGTGGAAGTCCACGCGGTCGATGCGCGCGCCGCGTGCGTCGTGCGTGCGCAGGCGTGGGCGGTCGCGGTTGGCGTCGAAGCCGTGTGCGTAGAGCGCACCGCCCGCGAGCGCGCCGTAGTCCGCCAGTCGCGCCGCGAACGCGCCGCCACCCTCCCGCTCGACGGCCTCGCGCAGCGCGGCGTCGTCGCCCCAGAGCGAGCGCGGCGCGAAGTCCGGCACCTGGTTGGCGACGGCATGGGTCTCGAACGGGGCGGGCTCGGTCATCGCGGCGCGGGCCTGGTGGACGTCGGCCGATCCTACGCCCGTGCGCCGCTCAGCGCCGGCAGCGCGCTTCCAGCACGCGGAACCGCGCATCGGACACCGTGGCCGGCCGGCCCTCGGTGTCGAACAGGTCGTAGCCCGCGCGGCCGCAGCGCGTGCTCGCCGGCTCGAAGCAGCGGGCGAGGTCGGTATTGGCGGTGCATACGATGCGCACGGAGGCCGGCGCCTGCGCCACCGGCGCGCCGGCACATCCGGCCAGCACGACAGCCAGCAGGAGCGCACCCGCGGCCGCTGCGCGGCCGTCGATCCATGTCGCCCGGCGGCTGCGCTGGACGTGCGGATGCAGTCGGTCGACCATGGCGCTTTCCTCCACAGGGACGTCGATGAAAGCCTTCCTTACGCCGATTCTCGCGCTGGCGGCGTGCGCGGGCTGTGCATCCTCCGCGCGCCATGGCGACGCCTGGATCGACCCGATGCACGCCGTGCACCTCGCCGCGGCAGCACAGGGCCGCCCGGTGGCGGGCGTCTTCGCGCTCACCGTGCAGGCCAGCGACCGTGGCGAGGACCGCATCTGGCTCAACTCCGAGCGCGACTACCGCGATCCGCGCAACCTCACCATCGTCGTGCTCGAGCCCGCGGCGCGCGAGCTCGGCGAGCAGCTGGGCGGCGACCCGGTGGCGCGCCTGCGCGGCCGGCGCATCCAGGTGAGCGGCCAGGCGCGTCGCACGCGCATCGACTTCACCCAGGACGGCCGCCCCACCGGCAAGTACTACTACCAGACGCACGTGCACGTGACCCGGGCGGCGCAGCTGCGCCTGCTCTGAGGCTCACCAGAGCAGATAGGCCGCGCCGGCCGCCACCAGCGCCGCCACCCAGAACCCGCGCTCGCAACGCGTGCGCATGCGGCGCAGGCGGCGTCCGGTGAGATGGCGGCAGGGGTGGCCGGCGGGACGCCGCGGGGCGATGTAACGCGGTGGCATGCAGGCATTGGTGGCGCAGGTGGCGTGGCGGGCGCATGAAGCAGCCACCCGCGCGGTCGCCCAGGCTGGCGGCATGCCACCGCCCCGCCTGCGGCACGCCCGCCACTTCGACCGCGCATACGCAGCATGGGCCTTCGCATCGTGTGCCTGGGCAGCCCGCGCCTGCCCGGCAAAGGCCTGCGCATCGGCACCGTTCGCCGGCCACCTCGAAGGTGCGCCGCGGGAGTACGCGTCGCGCGATTTCTTCGACGTCCGGCTGCCCATCGCCGCGCCCTCGCCGGAGACGGTGAAGCAGGCCCCCGTGGCCGGCAGCGAGCGCGAGCTCCAGGCGCTCGGCCGACGCTACCGCCGCGAAACGGCCACCGGCGGCGCGGGCCATGCTCGATGCGCTCGCGGCGCTGGCGCGCGGCACCGGGCTGAAGCTCGCGCCCTTCGTGGGCGTGGCCTGCCCCGGCGACATGGACGCGCGCGGCCGGCTCTGCACGGGCACGCAGAACCTGCCGGGCGACTGGGAAATCCCTTTCGACTTCCCGCGCGAACTCGCCTCGCGCCTGGACCGTATCGGCGGGCGCAGGCCGCAGGTGCTCATGCACAACGACGCGGTCGTGCAGGGCCTGTCCGAACACGTGCGCATGCGCGGCGCGCGGCGCTGGGGCGTGCTCACCGTCGGCACCGGGCTGGGCAATGCGAGCTATACGCGCCGTCGCTGAGCGGCCGATGCGTTCGTCACGGCGCGTTTGCCGAGCTGGCGCTTCGGCCAGGCCGCCTCGTCGACATGTCCGCGCCCGATTCCGTCCCCGCCCCATCACCGGGCACGGCCTGATGGCTCAGGCCAGCAGGCTCGCCTCGGCCTCGGCGAGCAGGGCCAGCGGGTCGAACTCGCCGATGCGGGCGACGGCGAAGCCCATGTCGATGCGGGCCCGGCCGCGGATGGCGCCGATGCAGCGCGCATGCAGGCGTTCGAGCACCACGGCCGCGCTGGCTTCGGCGGTGGCGCGCGGGATGCTGCCGGCCACGACGAACTCGTGGTGCCCGGTACGCGCCACCAGGTCGCCCCCGCGTACCGCCTCGACCAGGCGCGCGGCCAGCGCGGCGAGCTGGCCCTCGAAGGCCTCGCCGCCGGCGGCGTCGTCCATCCCGGAAAGACCCACGCAGACGCTGAAGACGGTCATGTCGTCGCGCTGGGCACGGGCGAGCATGCGTTCCAGTTCGCCCAGCAGCGCCGCGCGGTTGGGCAGCCCGGTGAGCGGATCGCTCAGCGCGTCGCCGACGGCGGGGGGCGCGTGGAAGGCGGAGGCGGTGAAGTGGGCCTCCAGCAGGCGGGCGCAGGCTTCGATCGCCTCCTGCGCGGCGGCACCGAAGGGGCGCCCGCCCAGGCTCGCCGCCTCCAGGTGGCCCATCGCGTCGCCACCCATGGCATGCAGGGGTGCGACCACGCGCAGGCCGCCCGACACCGGCAGGCCGCGCATCGGGCCCGCCGCCGGCTGCGCCGTCTCCACCAGCCCGCCCTCGCGCGCGAAGGCATAGCGCAGCCCCAGGCCGCCCAGGCGCAGCTCGGCGAAGAAGGCCGCGGGACCGCCGGTGGCGGCCTCGAACAGGTCCAGCAGCGGGCGCAGCACGGCCTCGACGGCGCGTGCGCGCGGACTGGGCTCCGGGATCGGGACGATGGCCATGGCGGGTCTCCTGCCCGCGTTAACGGCCAGCGCATGCGCGGCTTGAACGGCCAGCGCACCCCGGAGGCGTCGATGCGACACTGCGCGCCCCCGTTTCGAGGCAGGACATCAAGGTGCAGCAGGCGGACGTGCTGGTGGTGGGCGGCGGTGCGGCCGGGCTGTTCTGCGCGATGACGGCGGCGCGGCAGGGGCTGCGCGTGCTGGTGATCGAGCACGCCAACCGCGTGGGCAAGAAGATCCTCATGTCCGGCGGCGGGCGCTGCAACTTCACCAATACCGGCGCCTCGCCCGCGCAGTACCTGTCGGCCAACCCGCATTTCTACAAGTCCGCGCTGGCGCGCTACACGCCCTGGCATTTCATCGAGCTGGTCGACCGCCACCGCATCGCCTGGCACGAGAAGGAACTCGGGCAGCTGTTCTGCGACGAGTCCTCGAAGCTGATCGTGCGGATGCTGCTGGACGAATGCGACGCGGCCGGTGCGCGCATCGAAACCTCCTGCGCGATCGAACGCGTGGAGCATGCCGACGACGGGACGTTCCGCCTGCATACCGCGCGTGGCCTGCTTGCCGCGCCGAAGCTGGTGGTGGCCAGCGGCGGGCTGTCGATCCCCAGCATGGGCGCCAGCGGCTTCGGCTTCGAGCTTGCGCGCCGCTTCGGCCACGCGGTGCTGCCGCTGCGCGCCGGCCTGGTGCCGCTCACGCTGTCGGGCAGGCACCTGGAGCGTTTCGCGGGCCTGAGCGGCGTGGCGCTGCCGGTGACCGCCACGTGCAACGGCACGCGCTTTTCCAACCAGCTGCTCATCACCCACCGCGGCCTGAGCGGGCCGGCGATCCTGCAGATCTCGTCCTACTGGCGCGAAGGCGATGCGCTGGAGCTCGACCTGCTGCCGGGCGATGACGCACTCGAGCGCCTGCGCCACTGGCGCGCCACGCGTCCGGATGCCGAGCTCAAGACCGTGCTCGGCGAGGTGCTGCCCAAGCGCTTCGCGCAGCGTCTGTGCGAGGCCTGGCTGCCCAACCGGCCCATGCGCCGGTTCGATCCGCCCGAGATTGCGCGCATCGCCGCGCTGCTGGCGCATTTTCCGGTCGTCGCCAGCGGCACCGAGGGCTACCGCACGGCGGAGGTCACGCTGGGCGGCGTCGACACCGACGGGCTGTCCTCGCGCACGATGGAATCCAGGCACGTGCCCGGCCTCTACTTCATCGGCGAGGTGGTCGACGTCACCGGCTGGCTGGGCGGCTACAACTTCCAGTGGGCCTGGGCCAGCGCGCACGCGGCAGGTACGGCGCTCGCGGCCTGAGCGCTAGCTGTGGAGCTTCAATAGGTTGTTTTGCCCGAGCGGCAAACGGCTGATGGGCGCACGGCTGCCAATCGCGCTGTGTGGGCGGTGGCAGTTGTAGTGATGCAGCCAGTCCTGCAGGGCCT
>JBMOOW010000085.1:0-8045 GCA_049323195.1 Pseudomonadota bacterium
CTCGCGCCGGGCGCCGCGCAGGAAAGCCAGCGCCGCGCGTTCCCAGCCACGCGCGTTGCGCGCGCCCGCGCAGGCCTGCTGCAGCCGCCCGCTGCGCCAGGCGGCGAATACCGCCGGGTCGACATAGGCCTTGCGGCAGACCGCCGGCGTATTGCCCAGCAGTTGCGCCACCTCGCCCACCACCGCCTTCTCGACCGCAGCGAGCGCGCGTTCGCTGGCCTCTTCCGGTGGCGGGATGGCCGCGAAGCGTTCGATCGCCGCCAGCGTGCCGCCCCAGGTGCGGAAGTCCTTGGCGGTGAAGGCCTCGCCCATGGCCTCGCGCAGGTAGTCGTTGACCTGCGCCGAGCCGACCGGCTGCACGGCGCCGGCGTCGTCGACGTACTGGAACAGCGACTGCCCGGGCAGCTGCTGGCAATGCTTCATCAGCTTCACCAGCTGCGCGTCGTCGAGCACGATTTCGTGCTCCAGCCCGGACTTGCCGCGGAAGCGGAACCTCGCGCGGCCACCGCGGAGGAAGCCGACGTGGCGGTTGCGCAGCGTGGTCAGGCCGAAGGAGCGGTTGCTGCGCGCGTAGCAGTCGTTGCCCACGCGGATCAGCGTGCGCGCCATCACCGAGACCACGATGGCCAGCACCTTGCCACGCGGAAAGCCGGGCAGGCGCAGGTCGCGCGCGAGCCGGCGCCGGAGCCTGGGCAGCGCCTCGCCGAAGGCGACGATGCGCTCGAACTTGCCGTCGCCGCGCACGCTGGCCCAGTCCGCGTGGTAGCGGTACTGCTTGCGGCCCTTCGCGTCGCGCCCGGTCGCCTGCAGGTGGCCCTGCGGATCGGGGCAGATCCACACGTCGGTATAGGCGGGGGGAATGGCCAGTGCGCGGATGCGCGCCAGGGTGGCCTCGTCCGTCACCGGGCTGCCGTCCGGATGCCGGTAGGCGAAGCCCTCGCCCTTCTTCTCGCGGCGGATGCCGGGCTCCGTGTCGCAGACGTAAACCAGCCCCGCCTGCCTCGCGGCGTGCAGGTTCTCGGCGGGAACGGGAGCGAGGACGGCGACCATGGATCGCCGAGCATCCGCAGCGCCGCGTCAATGACGCGGCAAACGCGCGCGGCGGTTCAGCCCGCGGTGGGTGCCGGACGCGGCGCGCGGGCGATGGCGATCAGGAGCGCGCCACCCAGCACCAGCGCCGCGAGCAGGAAGGCCGCGCCGGGCTGGTAGACGGGCGCGTTCTCCCCGATGAACCAGCCGAAGGTGCCGGCAAACAGCGCGGGCGCCACGATGCCCGCCAGGCTGACGAGGCTCATGATCGCGCCCTGCATGCGGCCCTGCACTTCCGGGCCCACCTCGCGCGTGATCAGCGCCTGCGTGGCCGGCTGCGCCAGCGCCCACAGCGCGCTCACCGGCATGGCCGCGAGGAACACCCAGGGCGCGGTGGCAAAGGCGTACACGCCGAAGCCGAACACGCCGCAGGCCAGCCCCAGCAGCAGCGTGCGCCGCTCGCCCAGGCGCTTCACCACGCGGCCCACCAGCACGGCGTTGACGATCACGCTGAGCACGCCGACCAGCGCCAGCACGTAGCCCACCTGCTTCTCCCCCCAGCCATAGCGCTCGGCGCCGAACAGCACGAACGTGCTCGGGTAGACGTAGTGCGCCATGTTCGCCAGCAGCACCACCGCCGCCAGGCCCCAGATCGCCGGAAACTGCCGCAGCAGGTGCACCGAGCCCAGCGGCCGCGCGTGCGCCCAGTCGAACCTCGGCGTGCGCTTTTCCCTGGGCAGCGACTCGGGCAGCACGAACAGCCCGTAGAGGAAGTTCGCCAGCGCCAGCACGGCCGCGGCCCAGAACGGCAGGCGGTGGTCGATGTCGCCCAGCACGCCGCCCATCAGCGGCCCGACGATGAAGCCCAGGCCGAAGGCCGCGCCGATCATGCCGTAGCTCCTGGCGCGGTTTTCCGGCGCGGTGACGTCGGCGATGTAGGCATTGGCGGTGGTGAAGCTGGCCGAGGTGATCGCCGAGATGATGCGGCCCACCATCAGCCAGGCCAGCGACGGCGCCAGCGCCATGAAGACGAAGTCCAGCCCCAGCCCCAGGCAGGACAGCAGGATCACCGGGCGCCGGCCGAAGCGATCGGACAGCGCGCCCTGCACCGGCGCGGTGAGGAACTGGATGGCCGCGAACACGGTGCCGAAGATGCCGATCCAGTAGGCGGCCTGCTCGGTGTCGCCGCCCACGAAGGATTCGACCAGGTGCGGCAGCACGGGAATGATCAGCCCGAACGCCAGCACGTCGATGAGCACGGTGACGAAGATGAAGGCGAGCGCGGCGCGGCGCGCGGCGCCGGCGGGTGCGGTGGCGGGCACGGAAGACCGATCGGGGGCAAACGGGCCGCGAGTCTACCGCCCGCCGCCCATGCGACGGGCCGGCATCGACGCCGGGACGGTGCCCGCGTCGCTCAGGGCGCGGCGGCGTCGCGCCGGCCCGGCGTCGCCGCGGCCTGCGTGCCCGGCGGGCTGGGCAGGGCCTGCGCGGTGTCGGCCTGCAGCTCGGCGCGCTCGCGCCAGTTGCGCGGCAGGCGGTTGTGCACGGCGGTGGCGGCGATGGCCGCATGCCCCACGGCAACCGCGATCTGGTTCAGCGCGCTGACCACGTCGCCCACGGCGTACAGGCCGTCCACGCTGGTCTGCTGGCGCTCGTCGACCTCGATCTCGCCCTGCGCGTCGAGCCTGGCGCCCAGTTGCGCGGCCAGGTCCGAGTGCGGGCGGCTGCCCAGCGTGGGATACAGGGTGTCGAAGAGCTCGCGGCGCCCGTCGTCGAACTCGGCCACGCTCTTGCCGTTCTCGAAGGCCAGCCGCGCCGGGCGCGGATACACGGCCACCCCGGCGTCGAAGGCCTTGCGGGTGGTGTCCTCCGACGCCGGTGCATCGTCGCTGGCCAGCAGGCTCACGTTCTCGGAGAACGTGCGCAGAAACAGCGCATGCCCGATGCCCTCGTCCAGCGGTGCGTAGATCGCCACGCGTCCGTCGCTGGCCTCGTAGCCGTCGCAGACCGGGCACAGGCGCACCGCGCCGGCGGCGATGCCCTCCTCCAGGCCCGCCAGGGGCGGCATCACGTCCTCGATGCCGGTGGCGAGGATCACGAAGCGCGCGCGCCAGCGGCGGCCGTCGGCGGCCACGGCTTCGAAGACGTCGCCGTCCTTGCCCAGCTGCGCGATGCAGCCGTCCTCGATGGTCGCGCCGTAGCCCACCGCCTGCTCGCGCTGCTGCGCGAGCAGCGTGTCGCCGTGGATGCCGCGCGGGAAGCCCGGCGCGTTGTGGCTGGTGGGGATCCAGCGCGCGCGGCTCTTGCCGGCGTCCACCACCAGGATGCGCCGGTGGTAGCGGACGAGGTAGGTGGCGCAGGTCAGCCCGCCGGGGCCGGCGCCGATGATCAGGCAGTCGAGGATGTCGTCGTGCATAGGGGCTCGAGCAGGCGCAGGCCGAAGCGGTCGGCGGGCGCGTTCCAGCGGCGCGCCACGCGCAGCCCAGCCGCGGCGGCGAGCGCGTTGAAATGCGCGTCGGTGTACTTGTGGGAGATCTCGACGTGGATGGGCTCGCCCGCGTCGAGGTGGAAGGCCTGTCCGGCCACGTGCACCACCTGCGCGCAGCGGCTGACGATGGAGGTTTCGATCCGGCTGCGCCCGGGCGAGAACACCGCGCGGTGCGCGAAGCGGCGGCGGTCGAAGTCGGCACCGGCTTCGCGGTTGATGCGCGCCAGCAGGTTCAGGGTGAACGCGGCGGTGACACCGGCGGCGTCGTTGTAGGCCGCTTCCATCTCCGCCACGTCCTTGACCAGGTCGATGCCGATCAGCGCGCGGCCGTCATCGCCGATGGTGTCGCGCATGGCCGAGAGCAGCTCGACGGACGCGGCTTCGTCGAAGTTGCCCAGGGTGGAGCCGGGGAAGAAGGCGAGCCTGCGCGCGGCCGGCTGCAGCGGCGGCGGGATCGGCACCGGGCGGGTGAAGTCGGCGCAGACCGGCAGCATCTGCACCTCGGGAAAGGCATACGCCAGGCGCTGCGTGGATGCCAGCAGCATCTCGCGCGAGATCTCCACCGGCGTGTACGCCACGGCCGAGTCCAGGCCACCCAGCAGCAGCTGCGTCTTGCGTCCGCTCCCCGACCCGTACTCGACCACGTGCACCTCCGGACCCACCGCCTCGCGGATCGCGCGCATCGAGGCCTGCAGGAGGGCGATCTCGGTACGGGTGAGGTCGTATTCGGGCTGGCGGGTGATCTCCTCGAACAGCTGCGAGCCGCGCGCGTCGTAGAAGTATTTCGACGGCAGCGTCTTCGGATCCGACGACAGGCCCGCGATCACGTCGCCGCGCAGGTCGTCGGGCGTGGGGCAGAGGTCGAGCAGCACCGGCGGCGCCGGGCGATGCAGCGCATGGCGTGCCAGCATGTTCATGCGATGTCCTTGGCCAGCCGCAGGCCGGAGAACTGCCAGCGCGCCGGGGGTGGGAAGAAGTTGCGGTAGCTGGCGCGCAGGTGGCCCTGCGGGCTCGCGCAGCTGCCGCCGCGCAGCACCCACTGGCCGACCATGAACTTGCCGTTGTATTCGCCCAGCGCGCCGTCGAACGGGCGAAAGCCCGGATAGGGCGAGTACGCGCTCGAGGTCCACTCCCAGACGTCGCCGTACATCTGCCGCAGCCCGCTGCCCTCGTGCGCGGCCGGCTGCAGCAGGCCGCGCTCGACGAAGTTGCCGTCCACCGGCAACAACGCGGCCGCACGCTCCCATTCGTACTCGGTGGGCAGGCGCGCGCCGGCCCAGCGCGCGAAGGCATCGGCCTCGTAGTAGGACAGCTGCGACACCGGCGCCTGCGCGTCGATCGGGCGCACGCCGCCCAGGCCGAAGCAGGTCTCGTCGTCGATCCAGTACAGCGGGCGCTCGCGCGGGTGCTTCTTCAGCAGGTTCCAGGCCTCGCTCAGCCAGAGCGAGGCATCGCGGTAGCCGCCGTCGCGGATGAACTCGCGGTACTCGCCGCAGGTGACCGGGCGCGTGGCGAGCGCGAACGCGCCGCCGAGCACGCGATGGCGCGGGGATTCGAGGTCGAAGGCAAACCCCGGCGATGCCGGCCAGCGCGGCGCGCCGACCTCGACCACGGCCTCGTCGAAACGCTGCCAGCCCAGCACGCCCGCGCGACCGCGGGTGGCCGGCAGGTCCTCGCGGTAGGCCGGCCTGAGCGGATTGCTCCAGAACGCGTGCAGGATGTCGGTGAGCAGCAGCTCCTGGTGCTGCTGCTCGTGCTGCAGGCCCAGCTCCACGCGTTGCATGAGTTCTTCGTGGAATTCGTGGCGGGCGAACGCGTCCTGCATGCGGGCGTCGATGCGCTCGCGGTAGTCGAGCACCTGCGCCAGCGTGGGGCGCGAGAGCACGCCGCGGCGCGCGCGCACGTGCTGCGGCCCCACCGCCTGGTAGTAACTGTTGAACAGCAGCTGCCAGCGCGCGTCGACCGGGGGGTAACCCGGCAGTTGCCCGAGCACGAAGGTCTCGAAGAACCAGGTGGTGTGGGCGAGATGCCACTTCGTGGGACTGGCATCGGGCATGGACTGCACCATCGCGTCCTCGGCCGAGATCGGCGCGGCCAGTTCGCGGCTGCGCGCGCACACGGCGGCGTAGCGCGCGGCGGGCGACGCGCAGGCCGGTGCCGGCGGCGCGGAGGCAGCAGGAGGGGGCAGCGACAGTCCCATGGCCGACAGCCTCGGGCAGCGCTCGCGACGGACCCGTGACGGGTCACGCCACGCCAGCCGGTGCACTGGCTAGAGTGGAGCGCATGCCCCTGCCCGACGACCCGCGCACCGCCTTCGTACCGGCCGGCGATGCGATCTATCTGGACACCGCCTCCAACGCGCCGCGCCTGCGCACGGTGGACGCGGCGCTGCAGGCGGCCTGGGCCGACGGCGCCAGGCCGTGGCAGCTGGCCTGGGACGACTGGGAGGCCTGGATCGAACGCGTGCGCGGGCTGGCCTCGCGCCTGTTCGATGCCGGCCACCGCGCCGCACCCGCGGGCGTGGCGCTGGTGCCCTCGGTGGCGCATGCGATGTCGACGGTGGCGGCGAACTGGCCGCTGCGCGCCGGGGATCGCATCGGCATCGTGGACGGCGAGTTCCCCTCGGCGCTGCTGCCCTGGCAGGCGCGCTGCGCCGCGACCGGCGCGCACCTGGTGGCGGTGGACCGGCGCGAGGCGACCTCCGGCTTCCTCGCCCTGCTCGAACGCGGCGACGTCGCCCTGCTGGTGCTGTCGGAATCGCACTGGCGCGACGGCCGCCGGCTCGATCTCGACCGCGTGGCCACCCGTGCGCGCGAGGCCGGCGTGCCGGTGGTGCTCGACCTCAGCCAGAGCCTGGGCGTGCTGCCCTGCGACGTCGCCCGCTGGCGGCCGGCCTTCGCCATGAGCGTGGGCTACAAGTGGTGGCTGGCGGGCAAGGGCCTGTGCGCGCTGTGGGTGGATGCCGACTGGCGCGAGCGCGTGCAGCCGCTGGAGCAGCACTGGCAGGGCCGCATGCCTGCGCAAGTCTGGCGCTTCGAGGTCGACGCGGCGCCGCCCTGGCGCCCGGGCGCGCGGCGCCTGGATGGCGGCGAGGTCGCCGAGCCGCTGCGCCTGGCGATCACCGAGGCCGCGCTGTCGCAGGTGCTGGAGTGGACGCCGGCGGCCATCGCCGCGCGCCTGGACATGCTGCTCGCGCGCCTGCAGGCCACGCTCGTGGCCGCGGGCCTGGGCGACTGGTGCGTGACGCCGCGCTCGCCCCACCTGCTGGGGCTGGCGCCGCCGGCCGCGCGTCTTGCGGCGCTGCGCGAGGCCTTCGCCCGCGAGCGCATCGTCTGCATCGAGCGCGACGGCGTGTTCCGCCTCGCACCCCACCTGCACGTCACGCCCGACGACATCGACCGCGTGGCCGCGGCCATCCTCGGCGCGGGTTAGTGACGATCCGAACCGGTCTCATGCGCGCACTGCAGCCCGCGTGCGAAGGCGATGTCCGCCCACGCTCGCGTCGCCGTGCTCAGCGCCTGCCGCGGATGAACTCGAGGAACTCGGCGCGCGTGCGCGCGTCCTCGCGGAAGCTGCCCAGCAGGGTGGACGTGGTCATCGACACGGCGCGCTTGTACACGCCGCGGGTGGTCATGCATTCGTGGCTGGCCTCGACCACCACGCCCACGCCACGCGGGGCCAGCACGCGGTTGATCACCTCGGCGATCTGCGCGGTCATCTTCTCCTGCACCTGGAAGCGGCGCGCGTAGGCGTCGACCACGCGGGCGAGCTTGCTGATGCCCACCACCTTGCCGTCGGGCAGGTAGCCCACGTGCGCGCGGCCGATGATCGGCGCCATGTGGTGCTCGCAATGGCTCTCGAACTCGATGTCGCGCAGTACCACCATCTCGTCGTAGCCGGCCACCTCCTCGAAGGTGCGCTGCAGATAGGCTTCGGGATCGGTGGCGTAGCCGGCGAACCAGTCGGCATAGGCGTCCACCACGCGGCGCGGCGTGTCGAGCAGGCCTTCGCGCGCGGGGTCGTCGCCGGCCCAGCGCAGCAGGGTGCGGACGGCGGCTTCGGCCTCTTCGCGGGAGGGCTTGTCGGACTGGGCCATGGCGGGCTCGCGGCGGCGCGGGGAGCGCATCGTAGCGCAGCGCCCGTGCCGGCCCTGCCGCGCGCGGTTGGGATGCTGCGGTGCGCGGTGGGCTGCATCCGGGCAGCACGAAGGCCGGTTTCCCGGCCTTCGGGGCTGCGGGTAGCCGTCGCAGCAGGTGGTGCCTGGCGACCAGGTCGCCCCGGGGCGTGGCGATCCGGCCCTCCGCAGGCCGGATGTCGCGTCACGGTCGAGTCGCTACCGGGTTGTGGATGCGGCACCCACCGCGTCGCCGGAGGGCGGCGCGGTGGATTCCGGCTGGGCGATCATGCGGCAGTGCCGCGTAAGCGATCGCCACCGGTCCGGCCCGCCGCAGGGCGGCGGGCGCGCTGAGCGATCACGCGGCAGTGCCGCGTAAGCGATCGCTCAGCGCCCATCCTTGTCGAGGTCGCC
>JBMOOW010000086.1:0-7699 GCA_049323195.1 Pseudomonadota bacterium
ACCTGGTCGAAGGCATCAACAACAGGATCAAGGTCATCAAGCGCATGGCCTACGGCTACCGTGACGACGCCTACTTCTTCCTGAAGATCCGGGCCGCGTTCCCCGGAGTTGGGTGAAGAACCTTTTCTTTGGGCCAGCAAAGAAAAGTACCTCGGGCGCGACAGCGCACGAAACGCTGTTGCTCCTAACCACACACCGCAAAGGCAACGTCCATGGATCCCCGCATCCGCGGGGATGACGGCGCAGAGGGTCGGGGCGTTACAAGCGCACTGGCGGTCGCGCGAAAGTCGCAGGGTCCCGCCTTCGCGGGGACGACGGTGAGGGCGGCACGGGCGTGCGCTATGCCTCGTGCGCTATGTCCATGAACCCCGTGTCGGCGGAGACGGCGGCGTCCTGCACCTGACACACATCACGCACGCGGCGCCCCGGCCGCCCCGCCAGCCACCGGCCCTCAGGGCCGCACCGCCACCGCCTCCTCGAACGCCACCGGCCGCGCGAACAGATAACCCTGCAGCTCGCCCGCGCCACTCTCGCGCAGCCAGTCGCGCTGGAAGGTCGATTCCACGCCCTCGGCCACCACGCCCAGGTGCAGCGTGCGCGCCAGCGCGATGACCGCCTCGCAGATCGAGCGGTCGCTGGCGTCGCGCTCGAGGTCGTTGACGAAGCTGCGGTCGATCTTCAGCCGGTGCAGCGGCAGGCGCTTGAGGTAGCTCAGCGAGGAGTAGCCGACGCCGAAGTCGTCGATGGCCACGGTCACGCCCAGCGCGGCGAGCGCCGCCATGGTCTGTGCCGCGCGCTCGGGGTCGTCGACGATCACGCTTTCGGTGAGCTCCAGCTCCAGCGCGCCCGGCGGCAGCGCGAACTCGCGGACCACGCGCTCCACGTCCTCCAGCAGGCCATGGGTGAACTGCATGGCCGAGACGTTGACCGCGATGCGCACGTGCGCCAGGCCCTGCGCGGCGAGCATGGCATGGTGGCGCGCGGCTTCGTGCAGCACGCGCCGGCCGAGCTCGACGATGAGCCCGCTCTCCTCGCAGACGGCGATGAAGTCCGACGGCGGCAGCAGGCCGCGGCGCGGATGCTCCCAGCGCACCAGCGCCTCCATCGCGACCAGGCGCAGGTCGGCGGAGAACACGGGCTGGAACAGCAGGCGGAACTCGCGCCGCTCCAGCGCCTCGCGCAGCTCCTGCAGCAGCTGCAGCTTGCCGGTGGTCACCGGCATCTGCCCCGCGCGATAGGCGACGGTGCAGTTACGCCCCTGCTTCTTGGCCTGGTACATGGCCATTTCCGCGCTCATCAGCAGGCTCTCGGCGCTGGCGGCGTCCTCGGGGAAATGGCTGTAGCCCACGCAGGCGGTGAGCTTGCAGCTGCGCCCGTCGCCCAGTTCGATCGGGTCGGCGAGCACGGCGTGCATGGCCGAGGCGGCCATCTCGGCACGCATCTCGTCGCTGCCTTCCAGCAGCAGGGTGAACTCGTCGCCCACCGAGCGCGCGAGCACGCCGCCCGGCCCGGCCACGCGCGCAAGGCGCGTGGACAGCTCCACCAGCACGCGATCGCCGGCGGCGTGGCCGAACTCGTCGTTGACCAGCTTGAACTCGTCGAGGTCGACGACGACCGCCGCCACGCGCTGCCCGCCGGCCTGCGCGCGCTGCACCGCCTGGGAGGCCAGCTCGAGCAGGAGGTGGCGGTTGGGCAGGCCGGTGAGCACGTCATGGGTGGAGCGCCAGGCCAGCTGCTGCGCATGGCGCTGGCGCTCGCCGGCGTCCACCAGCAGCGCCATCAGGTGGGTGACGCGCCCGCGGCCGTCGCGCATGGGCGTGAAGTGGTAGTCGCACCAGAAAGGCTGGCCGTCCGGGCGCAGGCCGCGCAGTGGCGCCTGCGCCTCGCGCATCTCGCGCAGCGCCTCGCGCAGGGCCTGCGCGCCGGCCTGCTCGCCGTCGGCGGCCTGCAGGAAGTCGAAGGGACGCCCCTCGACCTGCGCCGTCGGGTAGCCGGTGATCTGCTCGAAGGCCGGGTTGGCATAGACCACCGGAAAGCCGGGCGCGGTGGCATCGGCGATCAGCAGCCCGGTGCTGCCGGCCTCCACGGCGCGCTCGAGCAGGCGCAGGCGGGTGGACAGCAGGCGCTGCGGGCGCAGGTCGATCATGCCGCCGACCATGCGCAGCGGGGCGCCGTGCCCGTCGCGCTGGATGTAGCCGCGGTCGAGCACGTCGGTGTAGGTGCCATCGGCGCGCAGGAAGCAGTACTCCTGCGTCCAGGCATCGTCCTCGCCCTCCAGCGCCGCGGCGAGGCTGGCCACCACACGTCCGCGGTCGTCGGGGTGCACGAGCGCACTCCAGTCGCCGACGTTGCGCGGCAGCGCGCCGGGGCGGTAGCCGAAGTTGCGCACGAAGCCGTCGCTGAACCAGATCTCGCCGCTGATGACGTCGTAGTCGTAGGCGGCGTCGCTCATCGCACGCGCGATCAGGTGCACGCGCTCCTGCGCCCGCGCCTGTTCGCTGACGTCGTGGGCGACCACCAGGCGCGAGGCCCGCCTCTGGTAGACGATGTCGGCCCAGTGGATGGCCACGCGCATGTCGCGGCCATCGCGATGGCGGTGGGCCCAGATGCGGCCCTGCGGGCGATCGCCCTGCGGCGCGCGCAGGTAGCCCAGCAGCACGTCGCGCTCGGCGGGCGGGCGCAGCTCGAGGATGGTCATCCGCAGCAGGTGCTCGCGCGGATAGCCATAGGCGCGCTCCATCGCCGGGTTGAGCGCGACGATGCGCAGCGTCTCCATGTCGAAGATCCACATCGGCACCGGGCTGGCGTCGAATGCGTCGAACTCGGCGGTGGTCATCCCGGCCCCCACTGCGGCGCGTGCCGCAGATCCCGCCGGACGATGCCATGTGAAGACGACGGCGTGAACCCTTGACTTTCGAACCCTGACCCCGCGCCGCTTCCGTGCTGCGGCCTCAGGCCGGTGGCGCGTCCTGCGGCCCGTCGAACAGGTCGGCCTGCGGGTCGTGCGCCAGGTTCGCCAGCCCCACCCCGACCAGGCGGTAGCGGGTGGCGGTGGGCAGGTCGACGCGCCCGAGCAGCGCGCAGGCGGTCGCGGCCAGCGCGTCGCCCTCGCGCGGCGGGCGCGGCGGGCTGAGCGAGCGGGTGAGGATGCGGAAGTCGGCGGTCTTGAGCTTGAGCACGATGGTGCGCGGCTGCCGCGGCGGGCGTGCGTCCTGCACGTCGCGCTCGCGCTGGCGCTCCCAGGCCGCCCAGGTGCGCGCGGCCATGCGCCGTACGTGCGGGACGAGCGCGTCGAGCGGCAGGTCCTGCTCGAGGGTGTCCTCGCTGGAGATCTGCGTATGCGGGCGCTCGGGCTCGACGGGGTGGTCGTCGATGCCGAAGGCCAGTTCGTGCAGGCGGCGGCCCCAGCGCCCGAATTCGGCCACCAGCGCGTCGGCGGGCTGCGCGCGCAGGTCGGCGACGGTCGCGATGCCCAGCTCCTGCAGCCGCGCCTCGGTCACGCGGCCCACGCCCGGCAGGCGCCCGACGGCGAGCGGGGCGAGGAAGTCGAGCACGCGCGCAGGCGGCACCACGAACAGCCCGTCGGGCTTGCGCCAGTCCGAGGCGATCTTGGCCACGAACTTGTTGGGCGCCACGCCCGCCGAGGCGGTGAGGCCGGTTTCCTCGAAGATCGCGGCGCGGATGTGCCGGGCGATGTCGGTGGCGGTGGCCAGGCCGCTGCGCGGCCGGGTGACGTCGAGGTAGGCCTCGTCCAGCGACAGCGGCTCGACCAGTTCGGTATGGCGGGCGAAGATCGCGCGGATCTGCTGCGACACGGCCTTGTAGCGCGCGAAGTCCGGCGGCACGAACACCGCATCGGGGCACAGGCGCTCGGCGCGGATGGCCGGCATCGCCGAGCGCACGCCGAACACGCGCGCCTCGTAGCTGGCCGCGCAGACCACCGAGCGCGCGCCGCGCCAGGCCACCACCACCGGCCGGCCACGCAGGGACGGGTCGTCGCGCTGCTCGACGCTGGCGTAGAAGGCGTCCATGTCCACGTGGATCACCTTGCGCAGGGGGCTGTCCACGCTGTCATCGCGTCGCCATCGGAAGCCGGCATTGTCGCGCGCTCGACCCTGCGCATGCGTGGCGTGTGGGCGCCATCTTGTACGTGGGGCCGCGCGGGCAGGGGCACGACGACCCGCTCACGGGCACTTCGCCAGGCTGTCGCGCTTTCCACCGCCGTGCGCCCCATGTCCGAACCGACCGCCGACCAGCTCTACCAGCAGCACGCCTACCTGGAGGACGGCATCGCGCATGCCATGCGCCGCGCGGGCCGGGGGCCGGATGCGGTGCTCGAACGCCGGCTGCTCGGGCAGGCGCGCCTGCTGCAGGCGATGCTGGGCGACCGCGCCGGCGCGCAGGCGGTGGCCGACACGGCCGAGGCCGCCTGCCGGGTGATGGACGCGGCCGAGCCCGAGGCGCCGCTGCGCATGCTGGCGATCGCGCGTGAGCACCTGGCGCGCCTGGTGCGGCGCCGCGCCTTCGCGCTGCCGCGCGCGCGCCAGGCGGCCTGAGGCCAGCGCATCGGCGACAATGGCGGCCCCTTCGCCGCCCACGCCGACCGCATGAGCCCTTCGTCGCCCGTTTCGCTCACCCGTTACCTGATCGAAGAACAGCGCGAGGGCCGCATCGGCCCGAACCTGCGCCTGCTGATCGAGGTCGTCGCGCGCGCCTGCAAGTCCATCTCGATCCAGGTCGGCAAGGGTGCGCTGGGCGGCGTGCTGGGCGATGCCGGCACCGGTGGCGAGGCCAGCATCAACGTGCAGGGCGAGGCGCAGAAGAAGCTCGACGTGCTCTCCAACGAGATCCTGCTGGAGGCCAATGCCTGGGGCGGCCACCTCGCGGCGCTGGCCTCGGAGGAAATGGACCACTGCGTCGCCATTCCCGACGAGTACCCGCGCGGCAAGTACCTGCTGCTGTTCGACCCGCTGGACGGCTCGTCCAACATCGACGTCAACATCTCGGTGGGGACGATCTTCTCGGTGCTGCGCTGCCCGGACGATGTCGAGACCGTGGGCGACGAGCACTTCCTGCAGCCGGGCACCGCGCAGGTCGCCGCCGGCTACTGCACCTACGGGCCGAGCACCATGCTGGTGCTGACCATCGGCAACGGCACGCATGCGTTCACCCTGGACCGCGAGATCGGGTCGTTCGTGATGACCACGCGCGGCATGCGCATTCCCGAGGAGACGAAGGAATTCGCGGTGAACATGTCGAACCAGCGCTTCTGGGAGCCGCCGATGCAGGCCTATGTCGGCGATCTGCTCAAGGGCAGGGAAGGCCCGCGCGGCAAGGACTTCAACATGCGCTGGGTGGCCTCGATGGTGGCCGACGTGCACCGCATCCTGACCCGTGGCGGCATCTTCAGCTATCCGCTGGATTCCAAGTGCGCGGCCAAGGGCGGGAAGCTGCGCCTGATGTACGAGGCCAATCCGATGGCCTTCCTGGTCGAGCAGGCCGGGGGCGCGGCCAGCACCGGCCGCCAGCGCATGCTCGACGTCGAACCGGCCGGCCTCCACCAGCGCGTGCCGGTGTTCCTCGGCTCGAAGAACGAAGTCGAGGCGGCCGTGCGCTACCACGCCGAGCACGACGCGCGGGTGGCCGTCCCGGCCTGACCGCGCCCGCGTCGGCCCGCCGGCCGTCGGCAGCCGGGGCGACCTTCACGGCCCATCCACCGTCCCGCCGCTTGCATTTGTGATACCTATCACGAAATGCTTGCGTCCGCGCCGGCCTCGGTACCACGAGGCCGGCAGGGCCGAGGGAATCTGACGGGGGGTCGAAGGAATGGCGGACCAAGCAAGTCCTACGCGCGACGTCGTCTACGTGACGCGCGCGGTCGTCGGAGGGCTGCAGGCCAGGACGCGCCTGCAGGACCTGGGCTGGACGGTGCATCGGGCGACCGAGGCCCGCGCGGTGCTCAGGATCGTCCAGCGCGAGCCCGACCGCCCCTTCGCGGCGCTGCTCGACCTGCGCCAGGGCTTCGACGAGGCCGACGTCGCCAGCTTCGGCCCGGCCCTGTCGGCGGCGAACGTGGGCTGGGTGGCCGGCATCGGGAACGGGCAGCTCGAGCAGCCGGCGGTGCGCCGCCTGGTGCGCGACTACTGCTACGACTACGTCACCCTGCCCTGCCCGGAAGCGGTGCTCGACACCGTGGTCGGCCATGCGCACGGCATGGCCCGGCTGGCCTGCGAGACCGCGCGGCGCATCGGCGACGCCGGGCTGGACGGCATCGTCGGCGAGAGCCCGGCCATGCGCACGCTGGCGCGCACGCTGTGCAAGGCGGCGATGACCGAGGCGCCGGTGTTCATCGCCGGTGAGACCGGCACCGGCAAGGAGCTGGCCGCGCAGTCCCTGCACCGCCAGTCGCGCCGCGCGAAGATGCCCTTCGTGGCGATCAACTGCGGCGCCATCCCGCATTCGCTGATCCAGTCCGAGCTGTTCGGCTACGAGCGCGGCGCGTTCACCGGCGCGGCCAGCCGCAAGCTCGGCCGCATCGAGATGGCCCATGGCGGCACGCTGTTTCTCGACGAGATCGGCGACCTGCCGATGGAGAGCCAGGCCTCGCTGCTGCGCTTCCTGCAGCAGGGGTCGTTCGAGCGCCTGGGCGGGCACGATGCGGTGCGCGTGGACGTGCGCATCGTCTCGGCCACGCACCACGACCTGGAGGCGGCGATCCGCGAGGGCCGCTTCCGCGCCGACCTCTACCACCGCCTCTGCGTGCTGCGCCTGTCGCAGCCGCCGCTGCGCGAGCGTGGGCACGACATCGACCTGCTCGCCGACCACGCGCTCCGCTGCTACTCGGCCGAGGGCCAGCGCGTGCTCAAGGGCTTTTCGCCCTGCGCGCGCAAGGCCCTGCATCGCTACCCGTGGCCGGGCAACGTGCGCGAGCTGATCAACCACGTGCGGCAGGCCGTGGTGATGGCCGAGGGCCGCCTGCTCACCGCTGCCGACCTTGGCCTGGACAGCCTGGTCGCGGCGAACCCGCCGACGCTGGAGGAGGTCCGCAATGCGGCGACCCGGCAGGCGCTGGCAGCCGCGCTGGAACGCAATCGCGGCCGCATGATCGATACCGCGCAGGAGCTGGGCATCTCGCGTGTGACGCTCTACCGCCTGCTCCTGCGCTACGGCCTGCGTGCGGAGGAGGAGGCGCCGGCACCGGGGCCGGCCGCGCAGGTCCCCGTCGCCATGCGCGCGGGCGCGCGGACGATGCGGCTCGGCGCCTGAGCGCGGCCGGCGCGCGGCGTCGCCCCGAGCCCATCGACATTGAAGGCAGGGCCGTGATGCCTCGGGCTTGCGGAAGCCGCGGCACGTCCTTCGCACGTTCGCCGGAAGGAAGGGCCGGCAACCTTGCGCGCCTGTCTCTCCGGTGGTCACGAGTGCGGCCTGCGGACCCCGGGTCCGTGCGCCCGTGAACGCCCGGTGCTACGCGCCCGGCGCCGCGCATGGGCAGGGGCGAGGTCGGGCCCCGCGCGGGAAACGCGACGCCGACACGCCGACGTCCATGCATGCCCGCCTTCGCGGGCATGAGGGCACCTGATTCCCCACCTGTCGCATCCCATGATACGCGGCCATTCCATGCTGACCCCACCTGACAAGGAGGGGTGTGGTCATGGCCAAGAACATGGTGCAGTTCCAGGCGGGGCTCAGCCTGCCGGCG
>JBMOOW010000087.1:0-98823 GCA_049323195.1 Pseudomonadota bacterium
TGCCGAACTACCTGGGCTGGTTCCGGGCGCTCGACCGGAACGCCCGATCCGGCGCCAGCGCCGCATCCCTGCTGGCATTGGCCATCTCCGCGTGAGCCCATCCTCAACTAACGCGAACAGAGCCTTCTTTTTTGTGGCGTTCGAGCGCAGCCCGGCCACGCGAAGCGCACCTGCGTTGGCAGCACGATCGGCAACCCGGCTGCGCCGCGCTTGCGCGCTATGTTCCTACGTCTTCGGTTTCGCGGGCTTGCGTGCGCGAGGGGCCTTCCGCGCGGCACTGCGCTTCTTCGCCGCCGCGCGCGCCGGGGTGGCCGCGCGTTTCTTCGACGCCGGGCGTCGGGCGCCGGCGTCCGTGTCCAGCACCACCCAGGTCGGGGCGTGGTCACTCGCGCCCTTGCGCCCGCGCACCCAGCGATCCACGCCGGCCTCGGCGAGCATGGGCGCCAGCGCGGGCGACAGCAGCACATGGTCGATGCGCAGCCCGGCGTCGCGCTCCCAGTGCCGGCGGAAGTAGTCCCAGAACGTGAACACCTTCGCATCGCCGGCGATGCTGCGCAGGGAGTCCGTCCAGCCCTGCCCGAGCAGGCGGAGCCAGGCTTCGCGGCTCTCGGGCTGCAGCAATGCGTCCTTGCGCCAAGACTTCGGGTCGTAGATGTCGAGTTCGTCGGTGGGCACGACGTTGAAGTCGCCCGCCAGCACGGTCGGCTCGCCCGCGTCGAGAAGACCTTCAGCGTGGGCGATCAGGCGCTCGAACCAGGCCAGCTTGTACTCGAACTTCGGGCCGGGCCAGGGGTTGCCGTTGGGAAGGTAGAGCGCCCCGACCACGAGGCCGTGCACGCCGGCTTCGAGATAGCGGCTGTGGGTGTCGTCGGGATCGCCCGGCAGCCCGCGCCGGCGCTCCTCCGGCTGCGTGCCCCGCGCGAGGATGGCCACGCCGTTCCACGACTTCTGGCCGTGCCAGATCGCGCCATAGCCCAGGCGCTCGATGTCGGCCAGGGGAAAGGCCTCGTCCGGCGCCTTCAGTTCCTGCAGGCAGGCGATGTCGGGCTGTTCGCGTTCCAGCCACTCCAGCAGCGCCGGCAGCCGCGCGCGGATGCCGTTGATGTTGAACGTCGCGAGCTTGAGCCGGGCCATGCCCCGGATGCTCGGCGGCCGCCGGTCGACGGCCGGTGAGCGTCAGGCGAGCAGGCGCCGAATCAAGGCGAGGTAGAGCTCCGGCAGGCGCTCGAGATCGGCCACGCGCACGTGCTCGTCCACCTTGTGGATGCTGGCGTTCACCGGCCCGATCTCGACGCAGTGCGCCCCCAGCGGCGCGATGAAGCGCGCATCCGAGGTCCCGCCGCCGGTGCTCTCCTCCGGCGCCTGGCCGACGAACTCCGCCAGCACCTCGCGACAGGCTTCGCGCAGCTCGCCTTCGGGCGTGTAGAAGGGCTCGCCGCTGCGGTGCCAGGCCAGCATGTAGTCGCTGCAGTGGCGCGCGACGATCGCCTCGCATTCGCGCTCCAGGCGCGCCGCATCCCAGTGCGGGTTGTAGCGCAGGTTGAACAGCACCTGCAGCTCGCCGGGGATCACGTTGTTGGCGCCGGTGCCGGCGAGGATGTTGCTGATCTGCAGGCTGGTCGGCGGAAACGTGGCATAGCCCTCGTCCCAGCGGCGCGACGCCAGCTCGGCGAGGGCCGGCATCGCCTCGTGCACGGGGTTGCGCGCCTTCTCCGGATAGGCCACGTGGCCCTGGATGCCGCGCACGGTGAGCGTCGCCGACAGCGAGCCACGCCGGCCCACGCGCAGCAGGTCGCCCAGCACCGCCCTGGAGGACGGCTCACCGGTGATGCACCAGTCGATGCGCTCGCCGCGCTCGCGGAAGACATCGGCCACGCGCCGCACCCCGTCGATCGCATCGCCCTCCTCGTCCGAGGTCAGCAGCAGGGCCACGCGCCCGCGGTGGTCGGGGTGCGCGGCGACGAAGCGCTCGAGAGCCACCACGAACGCAGCGACGCTTCCCTTCATGTCCGCCGCGCCGCGCCCGAAGAGCATGCCGTCGCGGATCTCGGGGCGGAACGGATCGCTGGCCCAGGCGTCGAGCGGCCCCGGCGGCACCACGTCGGTATGGCCCAGCAGGACCAGGGTCGGCCCGCTGGCCTCGCCCACATGCACCGCCCACAGGTTGTCGACGTCGCCGAAGCGCATGGATTCGCAGGCAAAGCCCGCCGCTTCGAGCCGCGTCGCGATCAGCGCCTGGCAGCCGGCGTCATCGGGCGTGAGCGAGGGCTGCTCGATCAGCGCACGGGTGAGGTCGAGGACGTCGCTCATGTGGTCTCCAGGATTCCATGGCCCGGGCAAGCGAAGCGCTGCCGGGTCGCCACCGACGTGCCTCCCGGGTGCGGCCTTCGGCCCTGCCCGGGCGACACGTCTCAGCCGATGCCGAAGCGCTTCTTGAAACCGTTGTCGGAGAAGCCCTGCGAGACCACGCCGTCGTCGGTGACGACGAGTGGCCGCCGGATCAGCTGGGGATGTTCGCGCAGCAGCAGCTTCCATTCGGCATCGGACGCGGCGGCCTTGCGTGCCGGCGGCAGGTTGCGCCACGTGGTCGAGGACTTGTTGACCATCGCATCCCATCCGCCGAGCGCGTCCTTCCACTGCACCAGCGTCTCGGGCGAGGGGCGCTCGTCGCGGTAATCGACGAAGCCATGTTCGATGCCGAAACGCGCGAGCCAGTTGCGCGCCTTGCGGCAGGTGTCGCAGTTGGCCAGGCCGTAGAGCGTGGTCGCCATGTCAGCCGGCCAGGCCGCGCAGCAGGTCGTTGATGGAGGTCTTCGCACGCGTCCTGGCGTCGACCTGCTTGACGATCACGGCGCAGTACAGCGAATGGGATCCGTCGTTGGCGGGCAGCTGGCCCGACACGACCACCGATCCCGGCGGCACGTAGCCGTAGGTGACCTCGCCGGTCATGCGGTTGTAGATGCGCGTGCTCTGGCCGAGGAATACGCCCATGCCGATCACCGAATGGTGGCCGACGACCACGCCCTCGACCACCTCCGAGCGCGCGCCGATGAAGCAGTGGTCCTCGATGATCGTGGGCGTGGCCTGCAGCGGCTCGAGCACGCCGCCGATGCCGGCGCCACCGGAGAGGTGGCAGTGCCTGCCGACCTGGGCGCACGAGCCGACGGTAGCCCAGGTGTCGACCATCGTGCCCTCGCCGACATAGGCGCCGATGTTCACGAAGCTCGGCATCAGCACCACGTCCTTGCCGATGTGCGCGCCGCGGCGCGCGATCGCGCCGGGCACCACGCGCGCGCCCAGGCGGCGGAAGTCCGCCTCGCCGAAGCCCTTGAAGCGGGCCGGCACCTTGTCCCAGAACGGCGCGGGCTCGGCCTCGACCAGCTCCATGTCCTGCGTGCGGAAATACAGCAGCACCGCCTTCTTGAGCCACTCGTTGACCTTCCAGCCGCCTTGGCCGTCCGGCTCGGCCACGCGGTACTCGCCCGACTCGATGCGGTCCATGACCAGGTTGACCATGGGCCGCGTGGACCCGTCGATCTCGTCGACGGTGAGCATCGCGCGCCGCTCCCAGGCGCTGTCGATGATGAACTTCAGCTCATCCCGTCCCGGGCCCTTGGGCGCGGCCTTGCGGCGGACGGTCTTCTTGGCGGCGGTCTTCTTGGCCGTCGGGCTCATGGGCAGTCTCCGTCGAGGCAGGCAAGCAGCGCATCGCGCAGGGCCTGCTGGTGGGGTTCGTCGAGGGGGTGGTCGACGCCTGCGGCATCGACGCGGGTGATCTGGAACACGTCCTCGGCGCGCTCGCCGAAGGTGGCCACGCGCGCGTCGTGCACGCGCAGGCCCTGCTCGCGCAGCACGAGTGCGACGTCGGCCAGCAGGCCTGGGCGGTCGGTGCAGACCAGGCTCAGCAGCGTGCGCGGCGGTGCGTCGAGGCGGTCGAAGCCGACCTGCGGGGCGATGCGGAAATGGCGCAGGTGCCGCGGCTGGGCGCGACGCGCCGGTCGCAGGCCGTCCAGCGGACCGGCCAGCACGGCCTCCAGCCGCGCGCGCACCTCGTCCGGCGAAGGCGCGCCGCGGCCGTCCGCCGGCACGACCTGGAAGCTGTCGAAGACACGGGCGCCGGGGCCATCGAGCACGCGCGCCTGGGCGATCGCCAGCCCGAGGCGATCGAGCGTGATGACGATGGCGGCGAACAGGCCGTCGCGATCGGGCGAATGCACGAACACTTCGAGCGCACCCGCGTCGGCGAGCGCCCGCACGCGCACGCAGGTGTCCGCAGCGCCCAGCGCGTGCAGGGCCTGCGCCTGCCAGACGAGCTGGTCGGGCCGGCTGCGCTGGAAGCCCACGTCGGGCATGCGCGCCAGCAGGCCGGCGATCGTCGCATCGTCCAGCCCGTCCGCCCGAAGCAGCGAGGCGACCGCCGCGCGCGTCTCGTCCGCACGCTCGTCCGCCGCCATCGGATGCTCCAGCCCCCGGCGCAGCGCAAGCCGCGTGGCGGTGTACAGGTCCGCGAGCAGCCGGTCCTTCCACGCGTTCCACAGCTTGGGCGAGGTGCCGGCGATGTCGGCGCAGGTGAGCAGGTAGAGCAGCTCCAGGCGGTCTCGGTCGGCCACCTGCTGCGCGAAGCGGTGGATGACCTCCGGGTCGGCGATGTCCTGCTTCTGCGCGGTGACCGACATCAGCAGGTGCCGCGCCACCAGCCATTCGACGATCGCGACATCGCCCGCGGGCAGGCCCATGGCCTCGCAGAACTCGCGCGCGTCCACCGCGCCGAGCTCGGAGTGGTCCCCGCCCCGCCCCTTGGCGATGTCGTGGAACAGGGCCGCCAGCAGCAGCAGCTCGGGCTTGCGCAGCCGTGCCCAGACTTCGTGGGCCAGCGAGAAGCGCTCGTCGCCGCCGCGCGCGAACGACTCGATGTTGGCCAGCACGGCGAGCGTGTGCTGGTCGACGGTGTAGACGTGGAAGAGGTCGAACTGCATGCGCCCGGAGACGCGGGCGAATGCCGGGATCCACCGCCCCAGCACGCCCAGGCGCGCCATGCGCGAGAGCGAGCGCACCGGTCGCGGGCCGCGCAGCAGCGCCATGAACGCTTCGCGTGCCGGCACGTCGGCCTCGTGGAAGGCGGGCATGCGCGGAAGGGCCTCGGCCAGGGTGCGGGCCGTATGCGAATGCAGGCCGCGCGCGCAGCCCTCGCCCTCGCCGGGGCGCGAGGCCCAGGCGGCGAACAGCGCGAACACGTCGGTGGCGTCGCGCGGCCACAGGGGCGACGACACGGCCACGTAGCCGCGGCGCAGCTCGAACTCGCCCTGCAGCGGCTCCGCCGCCGCCTCGCCATCGAGCTGCTCCTCGAAGCGCTGCAGCAGGCGGTCGCCGATGCGCTGGACCAGGCCGGCGCTGCGGTAGAACGTCTGCATCATCTGCTCGACCGCGAGCGCATCCGGGGCGTCGACGTAGCCCATGCGCGCGGCGAGCGCCTTCTGGTAGTCGAAGCGCAGCCGCTCCTCGCGTTTGCCGACCACCAGGTGCAGACCGAAGCGGAGGCGTGCAAGCACGTCGTGCTGGCGCTCGAGCGTGGCGTGCTCGTCGGCGCCGAGCTGGCCCAGCGCGATCAGCGAGGCGAAATCGCCCGTGCCGAGCACGCGCAGGGCCATCCAGCGCAGGGTCTGCAGGTCACGCAGGCCGCCGGGGCCTTCCTTGAGGTTGGGCTCGAGGTTGTCGGCCGTGTCGCCGAAGCGGGCATGCCGGGCGCGCAGTTCGTCGCGCTTGGCGTGGAAGAACCCGCGCGCGGGCCAGGCCCGCGCGGGCGCGACGGCGTCGGCCAGGCTCGCCGCCGCCGCGGCGTCACCCGCGAGCCGCCGGGCCTCCAGGATGGAGGTCAGGACGGTGATGTCGGCCGCGGCGGCCTCGGTGCACTGCGCGGGCGAGCGCGTCGCATGGCCCACCGGCAGGCCGGCGTCCCACAGCAGCGCGATCAGGCGCGCGAGCTGCGGCGCGAGTTCCGGCTGGTCGGCTTCGTCGGCGAGCACGAGCAGGTCGACGTCGGACTGCGGGTAGAGCTCGGCGCGACCGTAACCCCCCACGGCGAACAGCGCGGCCGCGGGCGCGGCGCCCAGGCAGCGGCCCCACGCATCGCGCACCAGCCCGTCGATGCCTTCCGCACGACGGCGCACCAGCGACCGCACGTCGGCCTCGCGCCCGTGGTGGTCGAACTCCGCCGCCAGCACGGCATCCAGCGCGGCCAGCCGGGCACGGGCATCGGCGACCCAGGCGGCGTCGTCATGCGCGCCGTCGGCGGCCGGGCCGGCGCTCACAGCTCGTTGTCGTCGCCCGGCAGGCGCGTGAGGATCTCCACGCCGTCCTCGGTGACCGCCACGGTGTGCTCCCACTGCGCGGAGAGCTTGCGGTCCTTGGTGACCACGGTCCAGCCGTCGGGCAGCACCTTCGTATGCCGCGAGCCCTCGTTGATCATCGGCTCGATGGTGAAGGTCATGCCGGGCTTGAGGACGAGCCCCTCGCCCGCGCGCCCGTAGTGCAGCACCTGCGGGTCCTCGTGGTAGACGCGGCCAATGCCGTGGCCGCAGTACTCGCGCACCACCGAGAAACGCTCGGACTCGGCATAGGTCTGGATGGCATGGCCGATGTCGCCGAGCGTGGCGCCGGGCTTGACCGCGCGGATGCCGCGGAACATGGCCTCGCGCGTGACCTCGACCAGGCGCTTGGCCATCACCGAGGGTGTGCCGACGAAGTACATGCGGCTGGTGTCGCCATGCCAGCCGTCCTTGATGACGGTGACGTCGATGTTGATGATGTCGCCGTCCTTGAGCACCTTGCCCGGGCTCGGAATGCCGTGGCAGATGACGTTGTTGACGGACGTGCAGACGGTCTTCGGGAAGCCCTTGTAGCCGACGTTCGCCGGGATCGCGCCCTGCACCTTCACGATGTGCTCGTTGCAGATGCGGTCGAGCTCCTCGGTGGTCACGCCCGGCTTCACGTGCGGGGCCACGACCTGCAGCACCTCGGCGGCCAGGCGGCCGGCGATGCGCATCTTCTCGATGTCTTCGGGGGTCTTGAGCGAAATCGGCATCCGCGCATTATGCCGCGCCGCGGCAGGCGTATCCGCATGCCCTCTCCTCCCGACCGCGCCATGTCGCCCGCTTGGCGCGTACCGCGCCCCTTGCGCCTTGCGATGCGGCAGGCTCAGGTCGAGGCTCAGCCACGGATGGACACGGATCGGTCCGACGAGTCAGGGGTCCGCGGCGGTGAAGCCGTTTCGACTCGTGCCCGTCCGTGGCCAAGCCCCGCCGCCGGCTACCGCCGGTTGTCCCAAGTGCCTGTTCCCACTACACTTGCGGGGCTACGCAGCCCACCGCGAGCCGCCCACGCCGGGCGCAGGGCGCCGCCACGCGCGGTTCCCGGGCGAATACACACCTGCCGCCACCGTCGATGCCGGGGTGCCCTTCGGGGTTCGGACATCGGACGCGGCAGGGAGGCCCAACCCCGGAATCCTCGCCCGCCCAGCGGGTGGCCGCTTCCTGTCCGTCGGCCGGATTCCACTGCCTGGAGTTCAAGCAATGCCCCAGATCACCATGCGCCAGATGCTGGAGGCCGGCGTTCATTTCGGCCACCAGACCCGCTACTGGAACCCCAAGATGGGTCCGTACATCTTCGGCGCGCGCGGCAAGATCCACATCATCAACCTCGAGAAGACGGTTCCGCTGTTCAACGACGCGATGAACTTCCTCTCGGGCGTCGCCCAGAAGCGCGGCATGATCCTGTTCCTGGGCACCAAGCGCTCCGCGCGCGATGCCATCAAGGAAGAGGCCGAGCGCTGCGGCATGCCGTACATGAACCAGCGTTGGCTGGGCGGCACGCTGACCAACTTCCGCACGGTGAAGCAGTCGGTGCAGCGCCTGAAGGAGCTCGAGGCCGCCGAGACCGACGGCACCTTCCAGAAGCTGGTCAAGCACGAGGTCCTGCAACTGCGCCGTGAGCGCGAGAAGCTCGAGGCCTCGCTGGGCGGCATCAAGGAGATGAACCGCCTGCCCGACGCGATCTTCGTGATCGACATCGGCCACGAGGACATCGCGATCAAGGAAGCCAAGAAGCTCGGCATCCCGGTCGTGGCCGTCGTCGACACCAACTACGACCCGGAGCTGGTCGACTACGCGATCCCGGGCAACGACGACGCCATCCGCGCCGTGCAGCTCTACGCCCGCGCCGCCGCTGACGCCGTGCTCGAGGGCAAGGCCGCCGCGCCGCAGGCCGCTTCGGTCCGCGAGGAGGACTTCGCGGAAGCCGCCGAGGGCGGCGACAAGGACGACCGCAAGGGCCCGCGCCGCGCGCCGGCCAGGAAGGGCGCCCCGCGCAAGGCCGACGCTCCGGCCGCCGAGTAAGACGCGTCACCGGATGGCCCCGCAACGGGGCCATCCGTCTTCCGCTGGTCGCCCCGGGCGACCGGCCTGCCGCGCCCCCGCGACGGGCTACGCGGCCAACATCCCCACACGAATCCAGAGGCTACGCCCATGGCAGAGATCACTGCTTCCCTGGTCAAGGAACTGCGCGAGCGCACCGGCGCCGGCATGATGGAGTGCAAGAAGGCACTCACCGAGAACAACGGCGACATCGAGGCGGCGGCCGACTGGCTGCGCAAGACCGGCCTCGCCAAGGCCGACAAGAAGGCCAGCCGCGTCGCCGCCGAGGGCCGCATCGTCGCCGCCCAGGCCGAAGGCACCGCGCTGCTGGTGGAAGTGAACTCGGAGACGGACTTCGTCGCCAAGGACGCCAACTTCCTCGGCTTCGTCGAGGCCGTCGGCCAAGCCGCCCTTTCGGCCCAGGACATCGAGGGCCTGAAGGCCGCCAAGCTCCCCTCGGGCGAGACCGTCGAGGAAGCGCGCGCCGCCGTCATCGCCAAGGTCGGCGAGAACGTGCAGGTCCGTCGCATGGCCCGCACCGACAGCGCCAACACCCTCGCCGCCTACGTCCACGGCGGCCGCATCGGCGTGATCGTCGAGCTCAAGGGCGGCAACGCCGAGCTGGCCCGTGGCCTGGCCATGCATGTCGCGGCGATGAACCCGCCGTACATCTCGCCGGCGCACGTCCCGGCCGACTTCGTGGCGAAGGAGAAGGAGATCGCGCTCGCCCAGGTGAAGGACACCGGCAAGCCGCAGGAGATCCTCGAGAAGATGATCTCGGGCAAGGTCAACAAGACCGTCAACGAGATGTGCCTCACCGGCCAGGCCTACGTGCTCGACACCAACCAGACCGTCGAGCAGGCGCTCAAGGCCAATGGTGCCGAAGTGGTCAACTTCGTCCGCCTCGCCGTCGGCGAGGGCATCGAGAAGCAGGCCGACGACTTCGCCGCCGAGGTCATGAAGCAGGCCGGCCTGGCGTAAGCGCCGTCGACCGCGACACCGGAAAGGCCGCGCACCGCGCGGCCTTTTCTTTGGCGCGGACGCTGCCGGGCGACGGTGCGTCGCCTACAATTCCCGCGCCCCCGAACGCCTGGAGTCCCCATGTCCGACCTCGCCTACCGCCGCATCCTGCTCAAGCTCTCCGGCGAGGCGCTGATGGGCGACGAGGACTACGGCATCGACCCGAAGATCATCAACCGCCTCGCGCGCGAGGTGATCGAGGCGCAGCAGACCGGCGCGGAGGTCGCCCTGGTGATCGGCGGCGGAAACATCTTCCGCGGCGCGGGCCTGGCCGCCACCGGCATGGACCGCGTGACCGGCGACCACATGGGCATGCTCGCCACGATCATCAACGCACTGGCCATGCAGGACGCGCTCGAGAAGCTGGGCGCGAAGTGCCGGGTGATGAGCGCGATCAAGATCAACCAGATCTGCGAGGACTACATCCGCCGCCGCGCGATCCGGCATCTGGAAAAGGGCCGCGTGGTGATCTTCGCCGCCGGCACCGGCAACCCCTTCTTCACCACCGACTCCGGCGCCGCCCTGCGCGCGATCGAGATCGGCGCGGACCTGCTGCTCAAGGCCACCAAGGTCGACGGCGTCTACGACAAGGACCCGAAGAAGCATCCGGACGCGGTGCGTTTCGACAGCCTCACCTACGACGACGTGCTCTCGCGCGATCTGCAGGTGATGGACACGGCCGCCTTCGCACTCTGCCGCGACGCCGGCCTGCCGCTGCGCATCTTCGACATGGACCAGCCCGGCCAGCTGCTGAAGATCCTGCACGGCGAGCCCATCGGCACGCTGGTGCGCCCGCCCGAACGCTGAGCGGCATGGGCCCGGGCCACCACCGCGGACACGGCCACGGCCCCGGGCCGGGCCATGGTGCGCACCACCACGCCCACGACGCAGGCGGCACGGCGCGCGTCTTCGCCATCGCCACGCTGGCCAACCTCGCCTACACAGCGCTGGAAGCCGGCTACGGGTTCGCCACCAATTCCCTGGCACTGCTTTCCGATGCGCTCCACAACCTCGGCGACGTCCTCGGGCTGGCCCTGGCCTGGGCCGCGGCCGTGCTCGCGCGCCGCACGCCGACCGCACGCCATACCTATGGCTGGCGTCGCGCCACGCTGCTCTCGCCCCTGGCCAATGCGGTGCTCCTCGTGGGCTTTTCGGGCGCGCTGGTCTGGGAGGCCATCGGCCGCCTGACGGCGCCGCCGCCGATTCCCGCCCTGCCGGTCATGGTCGTGGCCGCGATCGGCGTCGGCGTGAACCTCGGCGCCGCCTGGCTCATGCATGCCGGCCAGGAGCACGACCTGAACCGCCGCGCTGCGTTCCTGCACCTCATGGCCGACGCGGGTGTCTCGCTGGCCGCCGTGCTGGCAGGCGCCGGCATGGCGCTGCTGGGCTGGAACTGGCTGGACCCGGCGATCGCCGTGCTGGTCAGCCTGGTCGTGGTGGCGAGCGCCGCCGGCCTTCTGCGCGAGAGCTTCGACGCCGCGATGGATGCCGTGCCCCCGGCCATCGACCCGGGGGCCGTGCGGGCCTACCTCGCCGGCGAGGCCGGCGTCGCCACCGTGCACCACCTGCACATCTGGCGCATCGGCGCCGGCGAGGTCGCGATGACCGCGCACCTGGTCCGCCCGGACGATGGCGACCACGACGCCTTCCTCGACCGCATCACCACCGAGCTCGACCGCCGCTTCGGCATCAACCACCCCACACTGCAGGTCGAGCATTGCGACCGCTGCGAGCACGACCGCGACGACCGCGCGCCCCATCACTGAGCCCGCGCCCACGGCCGACCGCTATAATCCGCCGCCTCTCGAATCGGACCGGAGCCGGCGATGCTCAACGACATCAAGAACGACACGAAGACGCGCATGGCCAAGAGCGTCGAGGCGTTCCGCCAGGACCTCGTCAAAGTGCGCACCGGCCGCGCGACGACCGCCCTGGTCGACCACATCAAGGTCAACTACTACGGTTCCGACGTGCCGCTCTCGCAGGTGGCCAGCGTCGCCGTGAGCGATGCACGCTCGCTCACCATCACCCCGTGGGAGAAGCCGATGGTGGGCGCGGTCGAGAAGGCGATCCTCGCTTCCGACCTGGGCCTGACCCCCAACACCGCGGGCATGGTGATCCGCCTCAACCTTCCCCCGCTCACCGAGGAGCGCCGCCGCGACCTGGCGAAGGTCGTCCACTCGGGCGGCGAGGACGCGAAGGTCGCCATCCGCAACATCCGCCGCGACGCCAACCACCAGGTGAAGGAACTGCTCAAGGAGAAGAAGATCACCGAGGACGAGGCCACGCGTGCCGAGGCCGACATCCAGAAGCTCACGGACGAGGCCATCAAGAACGTCGACGAGGTCGTGAAGGCCAAGGAACAGGAGTTGATGGCGGTCTGAGGGGCGGGAATCGGGAATGGAACCGGGAATCGGCGCTGGCGGCCCGCCCACCGACGCCCCGGCTCCCGCACGTCACGACGAGAGCGACGACCTTGATTCCCGATTCCCCGCTTCCGGTTCCCGAATGAGCATTCCCCGCCACCTCGCCGTCATCATGGACGGCAACGGCCGCTGGGCGCAGCGACGCCGCCGGCCGCGGATCATCGGCCATCGCGCCGGGGCCCGGGCCGTCAACCTGTGCATCGACTTCTGCCTGGACAAGGGCGTCGAGGCGCTCACGCTGTTCGCCTTCTCCAGCGAGAACTGGGACCGGCCCGCCGACGAGGTGGGTGGCCTCATGAAACTGTTCACCGGCGCGCTCGAGCGCGAGGTCGACGAGCTCGACCGCCGCGGCGTGCAGGTGCGTTTCATCGGCGACCGCAGCCGCTTCAGCGACGTGATCCGAAACCGGATGGCGCAGGCGGAAACGCGTACGCGCGCGAACCGGCGCCTGGTGCTCACCATCGCCGTGAGCTACGGCGGCCGCTGGGACATCACGCAGGCCGCCCGCAGCCTCGCCCAGGATGTCGCGGCGGGCCGCCTGGACCCGGCCGCGGTCGACGAGGCGGCCCTGGCCTCGCGCGTCGCGCTGGCCGACCTGCCCGCGCCCGACCTCTTCATCCGCACGGGCGGCGAGCTGCGCATCAGCAACTTCCTGCTGTGGCAGCTGGCCTACACGGAGCTGTGGTTCACCGATTTGTTGTGGCCCGACGTGGATGCAGCGACACTTCAGGCCGCGCTGGACGACTTCGCGCGCCGCGAACGCCGTTTCGGCCTCACGGGCGCACAGGTCGCCGGCTCCCACGAGACGCCCGAATGACCCGTACCCGCATTGCCGCCGCCCTGGTGATGGCACCCGTCGCGATCGCGGCGATCCTGCTGCTGCCCACGCCCTGGATGATGATCGCCGCGGCGGTCGTGTTCCTCGGCGGCCTCTGGGAATGGTTCGACCTCGCCGAGGTGGAGGACAGCCTGGCGCGTGGCGTGCTGCTGCTGGCCAACCTGGCGCTGATGGTCGCCATCGTCTGGGCCTCGCGCTCCTCCGAGGGAGGCACGCTGGTGCTCTATCAGCTGGCGTCGATCGTCGGCATCGTCTGGTGGCTGCTGGCACTGCTGTGGCTGCGTCACTTCGACTTCGGCAGCAATCACGAGAGCTGGGCCCGCACGCTGAAGCTGGCCGCGGGCACGCTCGCAGTCGTACCGGCCTGGTGCGCGCTGACCTGGCTGCATGCCGACGGCCCGAACGGGAATCGCTGGCTGCTGGCCGCGCTGGCCGCGGTATGGGCCGCCGATACCGGCGCGTATTTCGTCGGACGCCATCTCGGCCGCCACAAGCTGGCGCCGCGGGTGAGCCCGAACAAGACGGTCGAGGGGATGGTCGGCGGCGTGGTCGCGGGTACGATCGCCTCGGTGGCCTTCGCCGCCTTCGCCGGCGCGCGCGGGGCCGATCTGCCCAAGGCGGCGCTGGTGGCCGCCGTCGCCATCCTGTTCTCGGTGGTGGGCGATCTCTACGAGAGCCTGCTCAAACGCCACGTCGGCAAGAAGGACTCGGGCCGGCTGATCCCCGGCCACGGCGGCGTGCTCGATCGCATCGACGCCGTACTCGCCGCGCTGCCCGCCTTCGCGCTGGGCAAGGCGCTGCTGGAGCTGTGATGCATCGCGTCGCCGTGCTCGGCGCCACCGGGTCGATCGGCGCATCCGCGCTGGACGTGATCGCGCGCCACCCCGACCGCCTGCGCACGGGCGTGCTCGTCGCCGGGCGCAACGTCGAGGCGCTCGCCGACCTCTGCGCCCGGTTCCGCCCGGAACACGCGGCCATCGCCGATCCGGCCTGCTTCGGCGCGCTGCGCGACGCGCTCCGTTCCCGGGGCCTGGACACCGAGCCGCATGCCGGCGACGACGCGATCGACGCGCTCGCGGCGGGCGATGCCTGCGATACGGTCGTGGCGGCCATCGTCGGCGCGGCGGGCCTGTCGTCCACCCTGGCGGCGGTGCGAGCCGGCAAGCGCATCGCGCTGGCCAACAAGGAATCGCTGGTGATGGCGGGCGAGCTGGTCATGGCCGCCGCGCGCGTGTCCGATGCGTGCATCGTGCCGGTCGACAGCGAGCACAATGCGATCTTCCAGTGCCTGCCTGCGCAGGGCGAGCGCGGCGCGCGCGACGTCAGCGGCCTGCGTCGCCTCGTGCTCACCGCCTCGGGCGGCCCGTTCCGCGGGCGTACGCGCGAGTCGCTGCGCGAGGTGACGCCCGAGCAGGCCGTCGCCCACCCGCGCTGGTCCATGGGGCCGAAGATCTCGGTCGATTCGGCGAGCCTCATGAACAAGGGCCTGGAAGTCATCGAGGCCCACCACCTCTTCGGCGTCGGAGCCGACCGCATCGACGTGCTGGTCCACCCCCAGAGCCTGGTGCATTCGCTGGTGGAGTTCGTCGACGGCTCCACGCTCGCGCAGCTCGGCCTGCCCGACATGCGCACCGCGCTCGCGGTCGGCCTGGGCTGGCCTGACCGGATCGAGTCCGGCGTGGGCGGCCTGGACCTCGTGGCACAGGGCGGACGGCTGGACTTCGAGCCGCCGGACCTCGAGGCCTTCCCCTGCCTGCGCCTGGCCTTCGACGCCCTGCGCGCGGGCGGCGACGCACCGGCCGTACTCAACGCCGCGAACGAAGCGGCGGTGGAAGCCTTCCTGGCGCGACAGGTCGGATTCCTCGACATCCCCGCCCTCGTGGAATCCGCCCTGGGCGCCCGCGACGGGGCTGTCGGGGATCTCGACGCGCTGCACCGGGCGGACGCCCGCGCGCGCGCGCACGTGGCCGACGCCATCGCGCGGGCGGCCTGAGCGGCACTGGCGATGACTGCGCATCCGCCCGCCATGCCCGCCGCCCCGGGGAACCTGCGAGGTTCCGGGCGGTCTAGCCCATGCGCCGGCGTCGCCGGTCTGTGGAGGCCTGCTTGAACGAGTTCGTCGGATCGGTGTGGTGGCTCATCGTCAGCCTCGGCGTGCTCGTCACGTTCCACGAGTTCGGCCACTACTGGGTCGCGCGGCGCTTCGGCGTGCGCGTGCTGCGCTTCTCCGTCGGCTTCGGCCGCCCGCTCTGGACCCACCGCGGCCGCGACGGCGCCGAGTACGTGATCGCCGCGATCCCCTTGGGCGGCTACGTCAAGATGCTGGACGAGCGCGAGGGCGAGGTCCCCGCCGCGCAGCTGCACGAGGCGTTCAACCGCAAGCCGGTGCTGCAGCGGATGGCGGTGGTGGTCGCGGGCCCGGTCGCCAACGTGCTGCTGAGCGTCGTACTGCTCTGGGGCATGTTCGTGATCGGACGGCCGGACTACCTGGCCGAGGTCGGCACCGCGGACGGGCTGGCCCGGGCCGCGGGCCTGCGCACCGGTGACGTCATCCTCGCCGTCGACGGGCGCCAGACGCCCACCTGGACCGAGGCCGAGCTGGCGCTGATGCCCGCGGCGCTGGACCGCCGGGACGTCGACCTGCGCATACGCATCCGCGAGGGCCGGGAGGTCGTGCGCCGCCTGCCCCTGTCCCGCCTGCCCGCGAAGATCGACGAGCTGCGCGCCGTGGAAGCGGCGGGCCTGGCACCGCGCCACCGCGTATCGCCGGCGCAGGTGGTCGCCACCTCGCCCGGCACGCCGGCCGCCGGCGTGCTCCTGCCCGGGGACGTGATCACCGCGGTGGACGGCCAGCCTGTGCAGTCCAGCGACGAGGTCGACCCGCTCGTGCAGCGCCTGGGCCGCCGCGGCGGCCCGGCCATGGTCGAGGTCGACCGCGCGGGCGTGCGCCTGGCGCTGGAGATGACACCCCGCTTCTTGCAGGTCGAGGGCCGGTCGCGCTGGCGGCTGGGCGTCTCGCTGGGCCAGGCGGCGCCCCCGCAGCCCAATGCCCTGCTCCGCTACGGGCCGGTCGCCGCCGTGCCCGCCGCCCTGCGCGAGACGGCGCACCAGACGCGGGAACTGCTCGCGATGATCGGCCGCGCCTTCACCGGCCGCGTCGACGTGCGCAATACCGTCGCGGGCCCCATCACGATCGCGCGCGCCGCCAATCACTACGCTTCGCGCGGGCCGGCCTGGTACCTGTCGATCCTCGCCATGCTCTCGCTGAGCCTGGGCATCCTGAACCTGCTTCCCATCCCGATACTGGATGGGGGTCACCTGCTGTATTACCTTATCGAGCTGGTCAAGGGCCGTCCGTTGAGCGAACGCGCCATGGCCGCGGGACAGTTCATCGGGCTGGCGCTGATCGCCGGGCTGATGGGCCTGGCCTTCTACAACGACATCGTGAACAACCTGCTGCGCTGACATGCCGGCCTTCCCTCCGCCGATGCTCCCGCGCCGCACCCTGCCGCCGACGGCGGTTTCCCGCTCCCACCGGACGTGATGATGACGCGACCCTTGCCCCGCCGCCTGCTCGCCCTCGCCCTCGCCTCGGCGATCGCCGCGGCCCCGGTGACCTCCGCCTTCGCGCAGGCGTTCTCGCCCTTCACGGCGAGCGACATCCGCGTCGACGGGCTGCAGCGCATCTCCGCCGGCACCGTTTTCACCTACCTGCCGATCGAGCGCGGCGACCAGGTCGACTCCGCCAGCGCGGGCGAAGCGATCCGCGCGCTCTACAAGACGGGCTTCTTCGAGGACATCCGCCTCGACCGCCAGGGCGACATCCTGGTCGTGACCGTGGTCGAGCGCCCGGCGATCAACAAGCTGACGATCACCGGCAACAAGGACATCAAGACCGAGGACCTGACCAAGGGCTTGGCCGACATCGGCCTGTCCGAGGGCGGCACCTTCGACCGCCTGGCCCTGGATCGCGTCACGCAGGAACTCACGCGCCAGTACAACAACCGCGGCAAGTACAACGTCGAGATCACGCCGACCATCGCGCGCCTGGACCGCAACCGAGTCGACCTTACGATCACGATCAAGGAAGGCAAGGCGGCCAAGATCCGCCACATCAACCTGGTCGGCAACGGGAAGTTCGAGGAGAAGGACATCCGGGACAACTGGGAGTCGCGCGAGAGCAACTGGCTGTCCTGGTACCGCCGCGACGACCAGTACTCGCGCGAGAAGCTCTCGGGCGACCTCGAGAAGCTCAACGCGTACTACCTCGACCGCGGCTACATCGACTTCTCGGTCGACAGCACCCAGGTGGCGATCAGCCCCGACCGCCGCGACATGTTCATCACCGCCGGCCTCACCGAGGGCGACCAGTACACCGTCTCGGGCGTGGAGATCACCGGCGACACGGTGCTGCCGAAGGAGGAGATCCAGAAGCGCGTGCTCGTCGCCGAAGGCCAGACCTTCTCGCGCCGCCTGCTGGAGCTGAGCTCGGATTCGATCACCGCCGCGCTGGGCAACATCGGCTACGCCTTCGCGCAGGTCAACACGGTTCCGGACATCGACCGCGAGAAGAAGACGGTCGGCATCAACCTCCAGGTGGTGCCGGGACCGCGCGTGAACGTGCGCCGCGTCGTCTTCAAGGGCAATTCGCGGACCTCCGACGAGGTGCTGCGCCGCGAGATGCGCCAGTTCGAGGGCGGCTGGTACTCGCAGGCGGCGCTCGACCGTTCGAAGATCCGCCTGCAGGGCCTGGGCTTCTTCGAGCGCGTGGACGTCGAGACCAAGCCCGTGGCCGGGTCGCCCGACCAGGTCGACGTCGAGGTGGCGGTCAAGGAGACGACCTCCGGCAGCTTCGTATTCGGCCTGGGCTATTCGCAGCTCACCGGCCTGACCACGCAGATCCAGCTGTCGCAGAGCAACTTCCTGGGCAGCGGCAACCGCGTCTCGGTGCAGGCCAACCGCAACTCCTACCTGCAGCGCTACGACTTCTCCTTCCTCAACCCGTACTTCACCGACAGCGGCGTGTCGCTGGGCTACAACCTGTGGTGGCGCGAGTTCGACAACTCCGACTTCAACACCGCGCAGTACTCGTCGACCAGCGGCGCGGGCCAGGTGGTGCTGGGCGTCCCGATCACCGAGACCGACACCATCAACTTCATGATGGGCGTGGACAGCAACGAGATCTTCGCGAGCGCGGGCTCGACGCCGGCCCCGCTCGTGGACTACCTCGACGCCGTCGGCCAGCGCACGTTCCATACCTGGCGCGCGCAGGTGGGCTGGTCACGCAACTCGCTCGACAGCTTCCTGACGCCGACCACCGGCATGCTGCAGCGCTTCGGCGCGGAGGTCGCGCTGCCGGGCTCCACGGCCGAGTACTACAAGCTCACCTACGAGATCTCGAAGTTCTGGCGCCTGGGCCGCCACCTCGTGCTCAACACGCGCGCCGACCTGGGCTATGGCGACAGCTACGGCAACGACTTCGTCCGCAACATCTGCTTCACGCCGGGTACGTTCAGCGATTCGAACAACGACGGCATCGCCGACACCTTCACGCCCGGCCCGGATCCGAGCGAGCCCTGCCTGGAAACCTCGCCGGACTACCGCCGCACCATCACGGCCGGCGGCCTGCCGTTCTTCGAGAACTTCTATGCCGGCGGCGTGCGCTCCGTGCGCGGCTTCGCCAACAACACGCTGGGCCCGCGCGCGGCCGCGGCCGGCTCGTCCTATCTGCAGCCCATCGGCGGTGCGCTGAAGACGACCGGTTCGGTCGAGCTGATCTTCCCGACCCTGCTCGACAGCCCGGCCGCGCGTGTCTCCGCCTTCCTCGACGTGGGCAACGTCTTCGCCGACACCGACAGCTTCGATGCCGGCGAACTGCGCGCGTCCACCGGCGTGGCGCTGATGTGGCGCTCGCCGATGGGCCCGATCTCGATCAGCTACGCCTTCCCGCTGCGCAAGGACGACAGCGACAAGCTCGAGCGGCTGCAGTTCACCTTCGGCAGCGTGTTCTGATCCGGCGATGAGCGAGGACGCTCGCCCGCGATTCACGGCCGGCGGGCTGGCCGCCCGCTTCGGGCTGGAACTGCGCGGCGACGCGGCGCGCGTCGTCGCCGGCGTCGGCACGCTTGCGCGGGCCGGGGGCGACGAGCTGTCGTTCCTGGCCAATTCGAAATACCGGAGCCAGCTCGCTGATTCGGGCGCGGGGGTCGTCGTGCTGCGCGCGGACGATGCGGACGCTGCGCCCATGGCCGCGCTGGTGGCACGCGACCCCTACGTGGCCTATGCACGCATCGCGGCGCTGTTCGAGCCGCGCCCCCTGCGCGCGCCTGGAATCCACCCGAGCGCGGTGGTCGATCCGGCGGCGCAGGTCGCGCCCGACGCCCACATCGGCCCGCACGTGTCGATCGGAGCGCGGAGCACCGTGGGGGCGGGCGCGGTCGTCGGCCCGGGCTGCGTGATCGGCGAGGACTGCGTGGTGGGCGACGGCAGCGAGCTCGTCGCCCGCGTGACCCTGGTGGCGCGCGTGCGGCTGGGCCGCCGCGTGCTTGTGCACCCGGGCGCCGTGCTTGGCGCGGACGGGTTCGGGATCGCCATGGACGCCGGCCGCTGGCTGAAGGTGCCGCAGCTCGGCGGCGTGGTGGTGGGAGACGACTGCGAGATCGGCGCCAATACCACCATCGACCGCGGCGCCATCGAGGACACCGTGCTCGAGGAGGACGTGCGCCTGGACAACCAGATCCAGATCGCCCACAACGTGCGGATCGGCGCGCACACCGCCGTCGCCGGCTGCGTGGCGGTGGCCGGCAGCGCGCGCATCGGGCGCTACTGCCTGATCGGGGGCGCGGCCGGCATCGTGGGCCACATCGAGATCTGCGACCGCGTGGTGATCACCGCCATGAGCCTGGTGACCCATTCGATCCGCGAGCCGGGCGAGTATTCCTCCGGCACGCCGCTGATGGACAACCGCACCTGGCGCCGCAACGCCGCGCGCTTCCGCCAGCTGGACGCGCTCTTCCGCCGCCGCGCGCGCGAGGGCTGACCCGGCCGGCCGCAGGGCCCGCCGCCGCCGTATCATTCACGGTTTCGACATGCCGTCCGCGGACGCGGGCGGCGGAAGGATCCCGCCGATGAGCCACGCCCCCACGCTTCCCCTCGACGTCCGCGGCATCGAGTCGCTGCTGCCGCACCGCTATCCGTTCCTGCTGGTGGACCGGGTGGTCGAGTTCGAGCCGCGCAAGCGCGTGCTCGCGTACAAGAACGTGAGCTGCAACGAGCCCTTCTTCACGGGTCACTTTCCGGGCAATCCGGTAATGCCGGGCGTGCTGGTGGTGGAGGCGCTCGCCCAGGCCGGCGGCCTGCTCACGCAGCTCACCGCGCAGGCCGAGGGCGCGTCCAGGACCGGCGAGAAGCTGTTCTACCTGGTCAAGGTCGACAACGCGAAGTTCATGAAGATGGTGGTGCCGGGCGACCGCCTCGAGCTGGAAGTCGAGCTCAAGCGCCACATCCGCAACATGGCCATGTACTCGGGGATCGCGCGCGTGGACGGCGAGCAGGTCGCCTGCGCCGACATCGTCTGCGCGGAGGCGCAGGGTTGAGCATGGCTGCCGTCGTGCACCCGAGCGCGATCGTCGAGCCGGGCGTGCGGCTGGGCGATGGCGTGTCCATCGGGCCGTTCTGCTACGTTGGCGACGAGGTCGAGATCGGCGACGGCAGCGTGCTCGGCCCGCACTGCAGCGTGACGGGCCCCACGCGCATCGGGCGCGGCAACCGCTTCGTCGGCCATTGCGCGATCGGCGGTGATCCGCAGGACAAGAAGTTCGGCGGCGAGCGCGTCGAGCTCGAGATCGGCGACGGCAATACCTTCCGCGAGTTCGTGACGGTCAATCGCGGCACCGGCAGCGGTGGCGGCATCACCCGCATCGGCAGCCACAACTGGATGCTCGCCTACGTGCACGTCGCGCACGACTGCGCCGTCGGCGACCACTGCGTGTTCTCGAACAATGCCACGCTCGCCGGCCACGTCACGGTGGGCGACCACGTCATCCTCAGCGGCTTCGCGGGCGTGCACCAGTTCTGCCGGATCGGCTCGCACGCCTTCGTGGGCATGGGCGCATTCGTCAACGGCGACGTGCCGCCGTTCGTGATGGTGGCGCAGCAGGACTACGGCAAGCCGCGCGGCATCAATGCCGAGGGCCTCAAGCGCCGCGGCTTCGGGCCGGAGCGGATCTCCGCGATCAAGCGCGCCTACCGTGCCCTGTACGTGGCCGGCGGTTCGCTCGAGGAAGCACGCGTGAAGCTGGCCGAGATCGCGGGCGCGAGCGAGGACGTGCAGTTGCTGCTGGATTTCGTCAACTCCGGCGAGCGGCCGTTGCTGCGCTGATGGCACGCGAAACGGAAACCGGGCATCGGGAATCGCAGGCGCGGGCGTCCGTCGCGTCATCGCAACCCGTCCGCGCGGACGTCGAGGGATCGAGCGCCGCCCCCGCCGGCGTCGGTGATTCCCCATCCGCAGATCCCGTTTCCCGCCCCCGCCGCATCGCCATCGTGGCGGGCGAAGCCTCCGGCGACCTGCTGGGCGCGGGGCTCGTCGAGGCCCTGCGGGAGCGCTATCCGGACGCGGAGTTCGCCGGCATCGGCGGCGAGCGCATGCGCGCGGCAGGCCTGGAGGCCTGGTGGGACGCCGGCGAACTCGCGGTCATGGGCCTGGCCGAGGTCCTGCGCCACCTGCCGCGCCTGCTGCGCCTGCGGCGCGCACTGCGGCGCCGGCTGCTCGCCTGGCAGCCCGACGTCTACGTCGGCATCGACGCCCCCGACTTCAACCTGCCGGTCGAGCGCTGGCTGAAGGACCGCGGCATCGCCACCGTCCACTACGTCAGCCCGTCGGTCTGGGCCTGGCGCGAGGGACGCGCGGCGAAGATCGGGCGCTCGGCCGACCGCGTGCTCTGCCTTTTCCCCATGGAGCCGGCGATCTACGCCAGGCACGGCGTGGACGCGCGCTTCGTCGGGCATCCGCTGGCGGACGAGATGCCGCTGGAGCCCGATCGCGCCGCGGCCCGCGCCGAGCTGGGCCTTCCCGCGGACGCCCCCGTGCTCGCCCTGCTTCCGGGCTCGCGCACCGGTGAGATCGAACGGCTGGGCGGTGATTTCGTCGAGGCGGCGGCGCGGGTCGCCGCGGCGATCCCCGGCCTGCGGGTCGTGGCGCCCATGGCCGACGGCCGCGCGCGCGAAACCTTCGAGCGCGTGCTCGCCGCATCTCCGGCGCGTGACGCGCTGGCCGGCGCGCTGACGGTAATCGACGGCCGCGCGCGTCGGCTGATGATCGCCAGCGACGTCGTGCTCCTGGCCTCGGGCACGGCCACACTCGAGGGCATGCTGGCCAAGCGGCCGATGGTGGTGGCCTACAAGGTCGCCGCGTCCACCTACCGGCTCGTGAAGGGCCTGGGCATGCTCAAGGTCAGCCGCTACGCACTGCCCAACATCCTGGCGGGCGAGGACGTCGTGCCGGAGCTCATGCAGGCCGACTGCACGCCCGCGAATCTCGCCGCTGCCGTGCTGCGCTGGTTGCGCGATCCGCAGGCCGCCGCGGCGCTCGTGCCGCGGTTCATGAACCTGCATCGCGAACTGCGCCGCGACGCCTCCGCGCGGGCGGCCGAGGCGGTGGCCGAGGTCGTATCCTCGCGCCATGGCTGACGCCGCCCCGCAACTCGTCCTGGACATCTCCCCGGCGCCCGCGTCGCAGCGCATCGCCGGCGTGGACGAGGCCGGCCGCGGCCCGCTGGCCGGGCCCGTGGTGGTGGCCGCGGTGGTGTTCGCGCCCGGCCGGACACCGATCAACGGCCTCAACGATTCCAAGCAACTGGATGCCGCGCGCCGCGAGGTGCTCGCGCTGCGCATCCGCGAGCGCGCGCTGGCCTGGCACGTGGCCGTGGTCGATGTCGACACCATCGACCGCCTGAACATCTTCCACGCCACCATGCAGGGCATGCGCGAATGCGTGGAAGCGGTGCGCGATGCCGCCGACCTCGCGCGCATCGACGGCAATGCGGTGCCGAAGGGCCTGTGTCGCCCCGCCGAGGCCTGGGTGGGCGGCGACGCGCGCTGCCGCTCGATCATGGCCGCCTCGATACTCGCCAAGACCCATCGCGATGCGCTCATGCTGGACCTGCACGGGCTGTACCCGCAGTACGGCTTCGACCAGCACAAGGGCTATTCGACCCCGCAGCATCTGGCCGCCCTGGCCGAGCACGGCCCCTGCCCGGCGCATCGGCGCAGCTTCGCGCCCGTGCGCGCGGCCGGTGGAACGGACGTGGCCGGGCTGCTCGACGCCGTGCTCGCGACCGCCGCGTCAAGTCCTGACCCTGAGACGGCCGGCTGATAGGCTGCGAGGCCGCCGGGCCGCCAGCCGGGCCGTTCCGTCCGCATGACCTCCCGCTTCGTCCACCTCCACCTGCACAGCGAGTACTCGCTCGCCGACTCGACGATCCGCATCGGCGAGCTGGTCAAGCGCTGCGCCTCGCTCGGCCAGCCTGCGGTCGCGCTGACCGACATCAACAACCTCTTCGCCGCGGTGAAGTTCTACAAGGCGGCCGAGGGCGCAGGCGTCAAGCCGATCCTCGGCGCGGACGTGGCGCTGGCCGACGGCAGCGAGGCGGCCACGCGCATGACGCTGCTCTGCCGCGACCGCGAGGGCTACCTCACGCTGTCGCGCCTGCTCACGCGGATGTGGATGGAGGGCCATCGCAACGACGGCGTGGCCATGCGCCCGGACTGGCTGCGCGAGGACAATCGCGGCCTGTTCGCCCTGGCCGGCCGCGAGTCGCTCGCCGCGCAGCTGGCGGGCGGCGGCCGCCACGACCTGGCCGAGGCCTGGCTGGTCGACTGGAAGGAGGTCCTGGGCGAGCGCCTGCACCTGGAACTGACGCGCACCGGTCGCAGGGGCGAGGAGGCATTCAACTCCTTCGCGCTCTACGCCTCCTCCCTGCGCGACATCCCGGTGGTCGCCACGAACGACGTACGTTTCCTGGACGAGTCCGGCTTCGAGGCCCACGAGGCGCGCGTCTGCATCGCGACCGGCCGCGTCCTGGACGATCCCAAGCGCCCGCGCGAGTACGCACCGCAGCAGTACCTGCGCTCCTGCGAGGAGATGGAGACGCTGTTCGCGGACGTTCCAGACGCCATCGGGAACGCGCACGCGCTGGCGCTTCGATGCAACGTGGAGATGAAGCTCGGCACCTACGCGCTGCCGGCGTTTCCGGTGCCGGCCGAGCACACGATCGAGTCCTGGCTTCGCAATACCGCGCGCGAAGGCCTAGCCGCGCGCCTGGAGAAGGCCCCGCCGTCGGGCGGGCACACGCAGGAGCAGTACGCCGAGCGCCTGGAGCGCGAGCTCGACGTCATCATCAAGATGGGCTTCCCCGGCTACTTCCTGATCGTTGCGGACTTCATCAACTGGGGCAAGCAGAACGGCATTCCCGTCGGCCCCGGCCGTGGCTCGGGCGCGGGCTCGCTGGTGGCATGGGCGCTCGGCATCACCGACCTCGATCCCCTGCCCTACGACCTGCTGTTCGAGCGCTTCCTCAATCCCGAACGCGTGTCGATGCCCGACTTCGACATCGACTTCTGCATGGACCGCCGCGACGAAGTCATCGACTACGTCGCGCGCAAGTACGGTCGCGACCGCGTCAGCCAGATCATCACCTACGGCACGATGTCGGCCAAAGCCGTCCTGCGCGACTGCGGGCGCGTGCTCGGGCACGGCTACGGCTTCGTGGACGGCATCTCCAAGCTGGTGCCGCTGATCCCGGCCGACCCGCTCTCCCTCGACGACGTGCTCGGCCGCAGCGAGCGCGCGAAGAAGGATCCCGAACGCGCGATCGGCGAGTTCATCACCCGCTACAACGCCGAGGACGACGTGCGCGACCTCGTCGACCTGGCGCTGCAGCTCGAGGACCTCACGCGCAACGCCGGCAAGCACGCCGGCGGCGTGGTGATCGCGCCGTCGCCCCTGAGCGACTTCTGCCCGCTGTTCGCCGAACACGACGGCCAGGGCCGCGGCCGCAACCCGGTCACGCAGTTCGACAAGGACGACGTCGAGGCCGTGGGCCTGGTGAAGTTCGACTTCCTCGGCCTGCGCACGCTCACGATCATCGACTGGGCGGTGAAGGCCATCAACGAGCGGCGCGCGAAACAAGGCGCGGCGCCGCTCGACATCTCGACGCTGCCACTGGACGACGCGAAGGCCTACGAGGTCTTCGCGCGCGGCGACACGGTGGCGGTGTTCCAGTTCGAATCCCGCGGCATGCGCGAGCTGCTCAAGCGCGCTCAACCTGATCGCTTCGAGGACCTGATCGCGCTCGTCTCGCTCTACCGCCCGGGCCCGATGGACCTGATCCCGGACTTCATCGAGCGCAAGCACGGTCGGCAGGAGGTGCAGTACCCGCATCCGCTGCTCGAGCCGGTGCTCGCCCCGACCTACGGCGTCGTGGTCTACCAGGAGCAGGTCATGCAGACCGCGCAGATCCTGGCCGGCTACTCGCTGGGCGGCGCGGATCTTCTGCGCCGCGCCATGGGCAAGAAGAAGCCCGAGGAGATGGCCAAGGAACGGGTGAAGTTCGAGGCCGGCGCGAAGGAGCACCACGGCATCGAGCCCGCGGTATCCGGCCCGATCTTCGACCTGCTGGAGAAGTTCGCCGGCTACGGCTTCAACAAGTCGCATGCCGCGGCCTACGCGCTGGTCTCGTACCAGACCGCGTGGCTGAAGGCGCACTACCCGGCCGAATTCATGGCCGCGGTGCTGTCCTCGGACATGGACAACACCGACAAGGTGACCGGCTTCCTCGACGAGGCACGCGCCATCGGCCTCACCGTGCTGCCGCCGGACGTCAACGAATCGGCCTACATGTTCGAGGCCCGCACGCCCGACACCATCCGCTACGGCCTGGGCGCAGTGAAGGGCGTGGGCCGGGGCGTGTGTGAGTCGATCTGCGAGGCCCGCCGCGCCGGGCCGTTCAAGGACCTGCTCGACCTCGGCCAGCGCGTGGACGACGGCAAGCTCAACCGGCGTGCGCTGGAAGCACTGGCGCAGGCCGGCGCGCTGGACGCCCTGGGGAAGAACCGGGCGAGCCTGTTCCTGCAGATCCCCGAAGTACTGCGCGCCACCGACCAGATGTCGAAGGAGCTCGCGGCAGGCCAGGCCTCGCTGTTCGGCGGATTCGACACCGCCGCCCCCGCCCTGCGCATCGACTTGCCCGAATGCGACGAGTGGCCGCTGGGCAAGCTGCTCGAGCACGAGCGCGACACGCTGGGCCACTACCTCAGCGGCCATCCCTTCGATCCCTACCGCGAGGACGTGCACGGCCTCATCGGCTTCCACCTGGGCGACCTCGAACGCATCTGGACCGGGCGGCCCGACAGCGGTCGCGGCGGCTGGCGGCCCGAGATGGAGACGACGGTGGCAGGCCTCGTCGTGGGCCTGCGCAAGAAGGGGGATTCGCAGGTCTTCGTGCAGATCGAGGACGGCCGCGGACGCCTGGAATGCGCCTTCTTCGCCGAGACCTATGCCGAGCACGCCTCGCTCATCGGCCGCGACCGGCTGCTCATCGTGCAGGGCGGCCTGCGCGAGGACGCCTTCTCCGGCGGCTTCGCGCTCAAGGCCGCGCGCTGCTGGGAGTACGCACAGCTGTGCAGCCGCCATGCGCAGCGGTTGATGCTGCGTCTGGACCTGCGCGAGCCCGGCACGCTGGCGCGGGCCGAGGCGGTCCTGGCCGCGTACCGCCCGGGCCCCACGCCGCTGCGCCTGCACGTGATCGTGGACGGTGCGGCGGGCACGGTGGACCTGGACGGCGCCAGCGGCGTGCGCGTGGACGCCGCGCTCGTGGCGGCGCTTCGTGCGACGCCGGGCGTGCGCACGGTGAAGCTCGCGTTCGCGAAGCCCTGGGCGCATTGAGGGCGCGGCCCGTCCGGTGGCTGGAGCGTCCTGGGCCACGGACGAACCCGGATGAGCGCGAATCCAGGCCTCGACCCCGGATTCGCTCCCGGCCGCGCCACGCCGGGTGGCGTCGCGCTACCGGAACGCGAGGCACCGCGCCCACCGCCTCGCGCGGCTCCTGATCCGTGCCCATCCGTGTACATCCGTGGCTGATCCATCCCCTCGCGGGGCCGACCATACGCCGGCGACGGGCGGGATCCGCGCCTCACCGGCTACACTGCCCGCCTTTCACCCGCGCGGCCGTGCATGAATCCGAACTACCTCGATTTCGAGCAGCCCATCGCCGATCTTGAAGCGAAGATCGCCGAATTGCGTCACGCCAGCGACGGCAGCGCGCTGGGCGCGGATGCCGAGATCCGCGCCCTGCAGGACAAGGTGCGCAAGCGCACCGCGCAGATCTTCCGCGACCTCTCGCCCTGGCAGGTGAGCCAGCTCGCGCGGCACCCGCAACGGCCCTACACGCTCGACTACGTGGCCGCCATGTGCGAGGAGTTCCATGAGCTCGCCGGGGACCGCGCCTATGCGGACGATCCGGCCATCGTCGGCGGGCTGGGCCGCATCAATGGCCGCAGCGTCATGATCATCGGCCACCAGAAGGGCCGCGACACCAAGAGTAAGATCCGCCGCAACTTCGGCATGCCGCGCCCGGAGGGCTACCGCAAGGCGCTGCGCCTGATGAAGATGGCCGAGCGCTTCGGCCTGCCGCTGCTGACCTTCATCGACACGCCCGGCGCCTACCCCGGCGTCGGTGCGGAGGAGCGCGGCCAGTCCGAGGCGATCGCGCGCAACCTGATGGAGATGGCCGAGCTGCGCATTCCGGTGGTATGCACGGTGATCGGCGAGGGCGGGTCCGGCGGCGCGCTCGCGATCGGCGTCGGCGACCGCACGGTCATGCTCGAGTACAGCACCTACTCGGTGATTTCGCCCGAGGGCTGCGCCTCGATCCTGTGGAAGTCGGCGGACAAGGCCAAGGACGCCGCCGAACAGCTCGGCCTGACCGCGCGGCGCCTGCATTCGCTGGGGCTGGTCGACAAGGTCGTGCGCGAACCCACGGGCGGCGCCCATCGCAACCCGCGGCAGATGGCGCTGCGGCTGCGCACGGTGCTGCTCAACGAACTCGATGCGCTCGAGGGCCTGCCGCCGGGCGAACTGGTCGAGCGCCGCTATCGCCGGCTGCGCGGCTACGGAGCCTACGAGGCCGCCTGAGCCCGGCGTTGCATGGCAGCATCGCCGCATGACGATGCCGCCACCCTTCGATCCCGCGCCCGATGCGCCGGTCTGCGTCGCGCTCAGCGGCGGCATGGACTCGCTGGCGCTCCTGCATGCCTTGGCGGCGAACGTGGCCGTACGCGCACGTGGCCTGCGTGCGCTGCACGTCGACCATGGCATGCACCCGGACGCGCGCGAATGGGCAGGCCGCTGCGAAGCCGCCTGCGCGCGGCTCGGGCTGCGCTGTGACGTCGTCGCCGTACACGTTGACCCCGCCGGCCTCGGCCGCGAGGGTGCGGCGCGCGAGGCTCGCCATGCCGCCTTCGCCGACGCGCTGCGTCCCGGCGAGTGGCTCGCGGTCGCGCATCACCTGGACGACCAGGCCGAAACCTTCCTGCTCCGCGCGTTGCGCGCGTCGGGAGTGGACGGGCTGGGGGCGATGTCGCCGCTGCGCCCCTTCGCCGCCGGCTGGATGTGGCGGCCGTGGCTGGGGCAGCCGCGCGAGCGCATCGCCGCCTACGCACGCGCGCTGGCTCTGGACTGGATCGACGACCCCTCCAACGAGGACGCGTCGCTGGACCGCGTATTCCTGCGGCGCCACGTGCTCCCCCTGCTGCGCGAGCGCTGGCCGCATGCGGCCCCTGCGCTGGCGGCGTCCGCCGCGCATGCCCGCGATGCGGCCGCGCTGCTGGCAGCGGAGGATGCACGCGCCCTCGCCGCCTGCGCGGGCGAACGGCCGGACGAGCTGCGCATCGCGCCCCTGCTGGAGCTGCCGGCCGCACGCAGGACGCGCGTGCTGCGGGGATGGATCGTCTCCCTGGGCCTGCCGCCGCTTCCCGCGCGCGGTCTGGCGGCGGTCGAGCGCGACCTGCTGCACGCACGGCCGGATGCCTCGCCCCGTTTCGACTGGACCGGCGCGACGCTGCGGGCCTGGGGCGGGTTGCTGCACGCCGCCACCGCCGGGCCGCCGCCGGCCCCTTTCGACGTGACCTGGGATGGCACTTCGGCACTCGCCCTGCCCGATGGCGGCCGGCTCGCCCTCGAACCGGCAGGCATGCAGGGCGCCGGGATCGAGGACGTCGACGCGGCGCCCGCGCCGGCATCCACTCCACGCGCCTGGCACGTGCGCTCGCGCCGCGGCGGCGAGCGCATCCGGCTGCCCGGGCGCGAGCATCACCATGCGCTCAAGCACCTGCTGCAGGAAGCGCGCATCCCGCCGTGGCGGCGCGAACGACTGCCGCTGCTGGTCGACGGCGACGAGGTCCTGGCCGCCGGCGACGTCGTGATCGGCGCAAGGCTCGGCAACTGGCTGCGCGAGCACGGGCTCGACCTTCGCTGGACGCCGCCTGCCCCGCGGCCGGGCCCGCACCGCTCCGGTTGACCCTCCGCCACGCCGCCGGCCACACTGGCGGCATGCCACGCAAAGACCCGCCGCAGCCCTCGCCCGTCGCCGATTTCGAGCAATCGCTGGACGCGCTCGAGCAACTCGTCGAACGCATGGAACAGGGCGACCTGTCGCTCGAGGAATCGCTCGCGGCCTACGAGCGCGGCGTGGGCCTCTACCGCCGGTGCCAGACCGCGCTGGAGGAAGCGGAGATGCGCGTGCGGCTGTTGACCGACCCGCAGGATGCCGCCGGCGCGCAGCCCTACCCGGACATGCCCGGCGCCGATGCCTGAGGCCCGCTTGGCCGGCTGGCGCACGCGCATCGACGCGGCGCTGGCGCAGGCGCTCGATTCCGCCGACGTGCCCGCACCGCTGGACGCCGCGATGCGCCATGCGGTGCTGCTGGGCGGCAAGCGCATGCGCCCGCTGCTCACCCTCGCCACCGCCTCGATGTTCGCCGACGAGGAGCCGGCCGTTCCCGCCGCGGTGGCCGTCGAGCTGGTGCATGCCTACTCGCTGGTGCACGACGACCTTCCGGCGATGGACGACGACGCGCTGCGCCGCGGCCAGCCGACCGTGCACGTCGCCTTCGACGAGGCCACCGCAGTGCTCGCCGGCGACGCCCTGCAGGCGCTGGCCTTCGACGTGCTGGCAGCCGCCGACCTCGCCCCGCAGCGGATCGTCGCCCTCGTCGCCACGCTCGCGAATGCGGCAGGTGGCGCGGGCATGTGCGGCGGACAGGCGCTCGACCTGGCGGCCACCGGGCGCAGCGCGGCCACGTCGCTGGCCGGCCTGGAGCGCCTGCACGCCCTCAAGACCGGCGCGTTGATCCGCGCCTCGGTGCGCATGGGCGCGATCTCCATCGGCGCCGACGGCTCCGCCCTGGATGCCCTCGACCGTTACGCCACCGCGCTCGGCCTCGCCTTCCAGGTGCGCGACGACCTGCTCGACGTGGAGGGCGACAGCGCCCAGCTCGGCAAGACCGCCGGCAAGGATGCCGCGCAGGACAAGGCCACGTTCCCGGCCCTTCTCGGCCTGAACGCGTCGCGCGAGCGGCTGGCCGCCCTGCGCCTGGACATGGACGCCGCGCTCGAACGCTTCGGCACGCGCGCCGACGCCCTGCGCGAGCTGGCGCGCCTCGCCGTCGAACGCACGGCATAACGCCGCGCAGCCCGTGTAGCCCGGGTAAGCGAAGCGCACCCGGGGCGGGAATCTCGACGCAACCGTTCCGGATTCGCTTCGCCCGCCCGCGCTACGGTTCATGCCACCCGCAGAGCGTCGCGCGTCCACTCCGCAATGCATCAGCACCATACGACGAAGCCCGGGTTTCCCCGGGCTCCGCGATCGCCCCGTGCAGGCGCGGCTTACTTGATCAGGCGCAGCGTGAAGGGATAGCGGTAGGCCACGCCCTCGTTCGCCTTGATGCTCGCGATGATGACAAGGACGAGGGCGGCCAGGGCGATGAGAGGAAGCAGCAGGAAGCCGATGAGAACGACCACGAGAAAGGCCGCCGCGACAACCGCGATCAACACGGTGATCTGGAAATTCAACGACTCGCGTCCCTGATCAGCGACGAAGGGCATCGTGTCCTTCTTCAGCAGCCAGATCACCAGAGGCGCGATTATGTTGCCAGCGGGAATCACGAAGCCCGCGAGGGCCGAGAGATGCGCGAACATCGCCCACTGCCGCTCCTCGGCGGAATAACCGCTGGCGGACGGCGGCGACGGCTGGGTGTACGGCGGCGGCGGTGCGCCGTTCGGAGACTCGGGGACGTCGCTCATGGCGGGCTCCTGCACTGACGGCACATGCCGTTGCGCGCACTCTCGCGCCATGTGAAGCCGGGGTCAATCTCCGCCGGTCGCGTCGCCGGCCACCGTCATCCGGCCGATGAGGATCGAACCGACGCGGATGTGCGAGCGCGGATCGATGTCGCTGCCCGCCGCTTCGATCGCGCGGAACATGTCGCGCATGTTGCCGGCCACGGTGATGCCGTCGACGGGGTATTGCACCTGGCCGTTCTCCACCCAGAATCCCGCGGCGCCGCGCGAGTAGTCGCCGGTGGTGGTATTGGCGCCGTGCCCCATCAGTTCGGTGACCAGCAGGCCGCGGCCCATCGACGCCAGCAGCGAGGCGAGATCCCCCGCGTTTGCAGGGATCTCGAGGTTGTGCACGCCGCCGGCATTGGCGGTGGTCTGCAGCCCGAGCTTGCGCGCCGAGTAGCTGCCCAGCACGTAGCGGCGCAGGACGCCGTCCTCCACCAGCGCCGACTCGCGCGTGGCCACGCCTTCGGCATCGAACGAGGCCGAGCGCAGCCCGCGCATGAGGAACGGGCGTTCGTGGATGGACAGCCATCCGGGGAACAGTTGCGTGCCGACGCTGTCGACCAGGAAGCTCGCGCCGCGGTACAGCGCGCCCCCGGACACCGCCGCGAGCAGGTGCCCGACGAGCGAACGCGCGACTTCCGATGCGAAGACCACCGGGTACTCGCCGGTGCGCACCTGGCGCGGCGACAGGCGGGCGACCGCGCGCTCGGCGGCGCGCCGGCCCACGGACGCGGGCGTTTCCAGATCCTCCGCCGCGAGGCCGAAGGTGTACCAGCCATCGCGCTGCATGCCGTCGCCGCGGCCGGCGATGAGCGCGCAGCCCAGGGAGTGCTGCGTGCCGCGCTCGGCACCGAGGAACCCGTGCGAGTTGGCGTAGACCGACACGCTGCGCCCGCTGCTGACCGTCGCCCCGTCGGAGTTCTCCACGCGCGCCTCGGCGTCGCGGCCGGCCTGCTCGCAGGCCAGCGCGATGTCGATCGCACGGTCGGCATCGATCGCCCAGGGATGCCAGCTGTCGAACTCGCGCAGTTCGCGCGCCATGAGCGCCGCGTCGGCCAGCCCCGCCGCCGGGTCGTCCTCGGTGTAGCGCGCGATCGCGCAGGCCTGGTCTACGGTCGCCTCCAGGCTTTCGTCGCGCAGGTCGGCGGTGCTGGCGCTGCCCTTGCGCGTGCCGAAGTAGACGGTGACGGCGATGCCGCGGTCGCGCGTGGATTCGACGGTTTCCACCTCGCCCATGCGCACGCTCACGCTCAGGCCCGCGTCTTCCGAGCAGGTCACCTCCGCCTGCGTCGCGCCGCGCTCGCGCGCGGCGTCCAGCAGCCGCTGCGAGAGGCCGGCCAGTACATCGAGGCGTTCGCGGCTGTCGTCGAAAAGGCCGGGCTTCAGGGTGGTCGCGTTCAATGTCTTATCCTTTGCTGCAGGCGTCGGCAGCGGGTGCGGACGCGGGATTCGGGCGCGGCGCAGGCCGTGCGGAGCACGGTGCATGCGCGGTCGCGACGAAGAAACGGGTGAATTCCTCAGCCCCAGCCGGAGCCAGAAGCGGCGCGAGGCGCTGGGCGTGCTGGAACTTGCGGAGGCGCTGGTAGCGCTCACGCCGGCCCAGCTCTCGCGCGTTCCGGTGCCGGAACAGACGCTGCCGCACATCGAAGACACGCGCCGCATCACGTCGAACATCGCGCGCAAGCGCCAGCTCGCCTTTCTGGCCAAGCAGATGCGCAAGCTCGACGAAGCCGAGCTGCAGGCGATGCGCGACGCGCTGGACGAGAAGAGCGCCGCCTCGCGCACGGAGGCGGCCGCCCTGCATCGCGTGGAAGCCTGGCGCGAGCGCCTGATCGACGGGGGCGACGAGGCGCTGGCCGAATTCCTCGACGCACATCCCGAGGCCGACCGGCAGCGCCTGCGGCAGCTGGTGCGCAACACGCTGGACGAACGCAAGCGCGGCAAGCCGCCGCATGCGTTCCGCGAGCTGTTCCGTGAGCTGCGCGGCGCCGTGCTGCCCCGCGCGTCGGCCGATGCCGGCGACACGGCCTTCGACGGCGGCCTGGACGAAGCCGACGCGGACTGAGCCCGCGCGCCGGGCGCCGGATCGACCATCCGGCGCGTGCCGTGCGCGGGCGCGGGCAGGCCGCATCAGGCCTGCGTGCCGCCGACGGTGAGGCCCTCGATCAGCAGCGACGGCTGGCCCACGCCCACGGGCACGCTCTGCCCGTCCTTGCCGCAGACACCCACGCCCTCGTCGAGTGCGAGGTCGTGGCCGATCATCGTGACCCGCTGCATGGTCTCGGGGCCGTTGCCGATCAGCATCGCCCCCTTCACCGGCGCCGTGACCCTGCCGTCCTCGATCAGGTAGGCCTCGGTGGCCGAGAACACGTACTTGCCGGACGTGATGTCCACCTGCCCGCCGCCGAAGTTCACCGCGTACAGGCCCTTTCGGACGGAGCGGATCATCTCGGCGGGATCGTGGGGACCGGCGAGCATGTAGGTATTGGTCATGCGCGGCATGACCAGGTGCGCGAAGGACTCGCGACGGCCGTTGCCCGTCGGCGCCATGCCCATCAGGCGCGCGTTGAGCGTGTCCTGCATGTAGCCCACCAGCACGCCGTCCTCGATGAGCGTGGTGCAGCTGGTCGGCGTGCCCTCGTCGTCGATGTTGAGCGAGCCGCGGCGGCCCGGGAGGGTGCCGTCGTCGACGATGGTGACGCCCGGCGAGGCCACGCGCTGGCCGATGCGTCCGGCGTAGGTCGACGTGCCCTTGCGGTTGAAATCGCCCTCCAGGCCGTGCCCCACCGCCTCGTGCAGCAGCACGCCGGGCCAGCCGCTGCCGAGCACCACGGGCATGACGCCCGCGGGCGCGTCGACGGCCTCGAGGTTGACCAGTGCCTGCCGCAACGCCTCCCGCGCGAGCCGTTCCGGCCGGTCGCCGCCCAGCAGCTCGGCGTAGCCGTAGCGCCCGCCGCCGCCCGCGTAGCCCTGCTCCCGGCGGCCGCCCTGCTCGACGATCACCTGGACGTTCAGGCGCACCAGCGGGCGCACGTCGGCCGACATCAGGCCGTCGCTTCGCGCCACGAGCACGGTGTCGACGCCGCCGGAGAGGCTGACGACCACCTGCTTCACGCGTGGATCGGCGGCGCGGAGCAGCCGGTCGACGCGGCGCAGCGCCTCCACCTTGTCCTCGTTGCCCAGGACGTCGATCGGATCGACCGGGGCGTACAGCGCGCGTCCCGCGCTTCGCACCAGCGGACGATGGCCCATCAGCCCGTCGGGCGTGACCGTGCCCTTGGAGATCGCGCGGGCCGACTGCGCGGCCTCCAGCAGCGAGCGCGCATCGATCTCGTCGGAGTAGGCGAAGCCCGTCTTCTCGCCGCTGATCGCACGCACCCCCACGCCCTGTTCGATGGAATGCGCGCCGTCCTTGACGATGCCGTCCTCGACCGTCCAGCTCTCGCGCCGCGTGTGCTGGAAGTAGAGGTCGCCGAAATCGACGCCGGGGCCGATCAGCGCGCCGAGCGCACGATCGAGGCCGGCCAGGTCGAGACCGGCGGGAGCAAGGAGGCGGTTTTCGGCGGAATGCAGCGTGGGGCTCATCGATGTTCCATGGGGGCGCGGGACGCGCCGGGCGACTATAGGGGACCTGCCGTGACGGCCTTCAACCGGCGGGTCGCAGGGCCTTCGCGGTGCGGCTCTGCTCGCGGCTCATGACCTCGACCCGGGGTTCGGTCCAGGGCCCGGTAACGCGGTAGGTGCGCGCTCCGATCTGCCCGAGGGGCTTCTTGAGCACCGCATTCGCCGCGGCGCCGATGGCCGCGCCGACGGGCCCGCCGGCCAGGGCCCCGACCGCCGTCAGCAGGTTGCCCGACTTCGGGCGCACTTCGACGGTCTGGTCGAAGGTCTGGCGGCGCAGGTCGGCGGCGCCGCGGATGTCGATGTCGGCCGCCGGCCCGCGGATGGTCAGGTCGTCGCTGCGCGCCTCGCCGTCGCCGAAGCGCACGTTGCCGCGCAGCCGGTTGAAGGCGAAGCCCTTGGCGAAGAAGTCGCGGAAGTCAAGCGTGAGGCGCCGCGGCAGCTCGGCCACGCTCAACAGCCCCAGCACGCGGCCTGCGCCGGGCTCGACTTCCAGCAGCCGGCCGTCGCGCGCGTCCAGCGACAACGCGCCTTCCAGCGCGTCGATGCGCAGTTCCGCCGGGCTGCCGGCCCAGGCCGCCTGCAGGCGCGCGCTTCCCTTGCCGCCGCCGACGCGACCGGCGAAGCCGAAGCCCGCGAGCAGCGTGCCGAAGTCGTCGCTGGCCACGCTGGCCTCCACCCGCGTACGCGCCGCCGCACCGCGGCCCGTCCATTCGCCCGTGGCCTCCAGCCGCTGGCCGCGGCCGCGGGCGGTGAACTGCTCCAGCCGCAGGCCGGCGGCCGTCGGCCGCGTGCGCAGCCGTGCCGTCCCGAGGCGCGCGTCGCCCAGCCGCAGGTCGTCGACATCGAGGGCGAGCGCCGGGATGGCCGACGGACTCATGGAGGCGTCGGCGGCCTGGGACGCGCGGCCGGTGCCGCGCGGTGCCGGCATCGCGCCCGTACCCGTGCGCGTGGCGGAGGCCGTCGCGGCCTGCGTCGCTGCGGGCTTCCAGTGCACGCGGGCGAAGCGCCCGCTGATGCCGCCATCGCCCGCCGGGATCGACAGTGTCCCGGCGAGTGCGGCGCCGTCCACGCGGATCGAGGTCGCACCGCCCGCGGCCGGCTGCACCTGCAGCCGGGCCTCGCCGAACTGGCCGCCCAGCATCGCCAGGCGGCCGGTCGACACGTCCACGCGCTGCAGCCGCAATCCGCCCGAGGCCGACCCGCCGCCGCCCTGGGCGAAGGCGATCCAGTCGAGCGCGTCCAGCTGCGCCGCGCGTCCCGTGGCCACCAGCCCGTCCTGCGGCGGCGGCTCGTCGACGCGCGCACTGCCCAGCTGGATGCGCACGCCCGTCCGCCCCTGCGCGCTGCGGGCGCGCACCGCCACGAGCTGGCCCAGCGCGACGGAGATCTCGCCGCTGCCGAGCGGAAGCGGCGTGTCGACGAAGGCCGGCAAGGCCTGCGATGCCGGCTTGCGCAGCGGTGCGGGGAGATCGAGCGCCGTGCCCGCCAGCGACGAGCGCAGCTGCAGGCGTGCGGCAGGCGACGCCGCATTGGCCACGCGGGGCACCACGACGCCCACGCTCCAGGTGGAGCGGCCCTCCACGTGCGGCGCGAGCCAGCCCATCTCGGGCGCGCGAGCGACCAGCTCGTCGATGTCGAAGGTCGCGTCCACGGCGCCCTCGAAGGCATTGCCGGCATCACGCACGTGCCCCGGCCCGGCGCGAAGCCCGAGCCGCCCCGGCTGGCCCTCGTGCCGTACCGCGAGATCGGCCGCAGTAAAGCCGTTGCGGTCGTAGCGCGCCCGCCCGCGCACGCCGTCGAAGCGCAGGTTCCAGCGCGAGTCCGACAGGCGCGCGCCTTCGAGGTCGACCACGCCACCGATGTCCACCGGCAGCCCGCGGCCGAGCGGCATCACGAGGCCGAAGTCCACGCGCGCCGGGCCGCTGGCGCCCAGCGCGGCGAAGGTTTCCGGCTGCTGGCGCTGCAGCGGGCTGCGCCGCAGCACTTCCAGCAGTTCGCGCGCGTCGGTGCGCGCGCTGGCATCGACGGTGAGGCTGCCCTTGCCGTAGTCGTCGATGCCGGCCCGCAGCGACGACAGAGCCACGCCGCCGACGCGTCCACGGCCCTCGATGGAGAAACCGTTACCGATGAAGGACACCTGCGCGTCCACCGCCTCGGCGGCCGGCCAGTCGGGCTGGAACCGCAGGGTGGCCCCGGCGATCTCGGCCCGCGCCTCGAAGCGGCCCTCGCCATGCCGGAACGGCCAGTGGTCGAGATCGCCCGTCACCACCGCACGGCCGTTGCGCACCGTGCCGCCCACGAGCGCGTCGTCGAGCCACTTCACCACCGTGGGCGGCATCAGGTGGCGCACCCAGAAGCGCTTGGCGACCGGCACCTGCGCGGGGCGCACGGCCGCGGCGAGGTCGATCCACGGGCGCGTGCCGTCGCCCTGCCAGCGCAGGCCGCCGCGCACGTCGGCACCGTAGCCTTCGCCGTCGATGCGCAGCGCGCGCGTGCCGACGCTCCAGCCCGGCCCATCGCGCCATGCCGCGGCGCTGCCGGTCAGGCGTACGACGTGGTCGGGCCCGAAGGCGCGCGGCCAGCTGAAGCCCACCGGCGACGAGGGGTCGAAATCGATTGCGAGCCCGTCGGCATCGCCGGAAACGCGGCCGGCGATTCCGCGCAGCCCCGGCGCCCCGCCGACGCGGGCGAACCCGACCGCCGCGACGCGTGCGTCGACGCGCGTGCCGTCCACGCGAAGGCTTTCGACCATGCCGACCGGCGCCGCGGCACGGATCCAGCGCCGCGCTCCCGCGGCGACGCGGTCGGTCAGCGCCAGCGCCTGGAGCAGCGGCGCGACGTCCACGCGCTCGGCCGCGAGCGCGAAGCGACGGCCGCCGTCGATCGCCAGGCCGTCCAGCGTCTGCTGCGCGCCGGCCTGCACCAGGCGCAGGCGCGGCATGCGCGCCTGCCACTGCGGGCCGTCCTGCCGCCAGTGGGCGAGCAGATCGACGCGCTCGAACTTCAGCGCGGGCACGTCGCCATCCAGCGGCGCGCCGAGCACGGCGAGGCCACGCAGGTCGCCCTCGGCCGTCGCACCCACCACGCGATGCCCGCGCAGCTGCGCCCACGCGCGGAGGCTGCCCTGCCCGCCCGCCACGCGGGCGCCGGCACCCTGCAGCAGGTTGGCCCAGCGCGAGAGCGCGACCTGCCGGGCACCCGCGTACACGCGGCCGTCGCCGGTGCGCCGGTCGAAGTCGAGCGCGCCGTCGACCGGCTGCCCATCCGGCGAGGGCCAGGCACGCAGGCCGGCGCGCACGCGGTCGCCGTCGACCCGCAGGCGCAGGTCCACCCGCGGAATGCTGGCCTGCAGGCCGTAGGCCGGTACGTCCACGCCCAGGCGGCCGCCGATGACGTGCAGCTCGCCCAGTCGCTCCAGCGCGGCGAACGCATCGCCACCGGGGCGGTCCTGCCCGGGCAGGCCGCGCACCTTCCAGGTGCCGTCATTCCCACGGACCAGCGTCATGTCCAGCCCGCGCAGGCGCAGTTCGGAGAACGAGCGGCCCGGCAGCACGCCGGAGTAGATGGAGGCAAGCAGCTGGGCGTCACCCACGCGGAAGGCGTCGGCACCTTCGCCGATCCTGAGGTCCTCGAGTTCCACCAGTGGCCCGCGTCGCGTCCAGCGGGCATGCATGGCCGCGAACGAGACCGGCCGTCCGACGCGGTGCTCCAGCCAGGCATCCACGCGCGCCGGATTGCGCGCCGCCCAGGACATCGCCTGGCTGACGACGCCCAGCAGCAGCGCGATCGCGATCACCGTCGCCGCGGCCAGATAGCCGGCGCCGACGTGCGCGCGCTTGGCGTGTCTTAACAGCACGTGCTTCGCGATTCGTGATTCGTGACTGGAAAAAGCAGCAATCCACGCGAGGGGACCTTCCCCCGCGCGCCGTCTCGCCGGCCGTGCCGCTCGTTGCTGTCGCTTGTACGAATCACGAATCACCCATCACGGATCAGGGCTCACAGCAGGACGACATCGAACTGCTCCTGCGAGTACTGCTCGTCCGCCTGGAAGCGGATGGACTTGCCCAGGAATTCCTCGAGCTCGGCCACCGCGGCCGATTCCTCGTCGGTGATGCGGGCCACCACCTTCGGCGAGGCGATCACCAGCAGCCGCTGCGCCTCGAACTGGCGGACCTGGCGGACGATGTCGCGGAAAATCTCGTAGGTCACCGTTTCCGGCGTCTTCAACGACCCGCGGCCGCCGCACTCGTGGCAGGGCTCGGACAGCTGCCGCTGCAGGCTCTCGGTGGTGCGCTTGCGGGTCATCTCGACGAGACCCAGCGGGGAGAAGTCGTACACGGTCGTCCTGGCGTGGTCGCGGGCGAGCGCCTTCTCGAGCTGGCGGAGCACCTGCCGCTTGTGCTCGGCGTCCGTCATGTCGATGAAGTCGATGATGATGATCCCGCCTAGATTGCGGAGCCGAAGCTGACGCGCGACCGACTGGGCGGCCTCGAGATTGGTGCGATAGACGGTTTCCTCGAGGTTGCGCTGACCGAGGAATGAACCGGTGTTCACGTCGATCGTCGTCATCGCCTCGGTCTGGTCGATGACCAGATAGCCGCCCGACTTGAGCGGCACCTGCTTCTCCAGGGCGCGCTGGATTTCGTCCTCGACGCCGTAGAGGTCGAAGATCGGCCGCGCCCCGGTGTAGTGCTCGATCTTCTCGTTCAGGCCCGGCATGTACTGCGCTGCGAAGGCCTTGAGGCGGTCGCAGGTCTCGCGCGAGTCCACCTTCACCTTCTCGACGTCGCGGCGCAGCAGATCGCGCACCGCACGCATCGGCAGCGACAGGTCCTCGTACACGCGCTCGCCGACGTTCGCCGACTTCGACCGTTCCTCGATCAGCGCCCACACGCGGTTGAGGTAGGCGACGTCCTCCGCCAGCGCCTCCTCCGGCTGCCCCTCGGCATTGGTGCGCACGATGTAGCCGTGCTGCGCGCCGCCGGGCGACTGCGCGCCGACGATCGCCTTCAGGCGGGCCCGCTCGGCCTCGTCCTCGATGCGCGCCGATACGCCGACCACGCGGGTGCGCGGCAACAGCACCAGATAGCGCGAGGGAATCGAGAGCTGCGTCGTGAGCCGAGCGCCCTTGCTGCCGATCGGGTCCTTGACCACCTGCACGACGATGTCCTGGCCGTCGCGAAGCAGCTCACCGATCGGCCGCGTGGGCTGTGGCGGCAGCGGTGCCTCCTCGCCGCCGGGGCCCTCGGCCACCGGCGCGGGCCTGACGATGTCGGCTGCGTGCAGGAACGCGGCGCGGTCGAGCCCGATGTCGATGAACGCGGCCTGCATTCCGGGCATCACCCGTTGCACCTTGCCCTTGTAGATGTTGCCCACCACGCCACGGTTCCAGCCGCGCTCGATGTGCAGCTCCTGCAACATCCCGTTCTCGACCACGGCCACCCGCGTCTCGCGCGGGGTCACGTTGATCAGGATCTCCTCGCTCATGCGCCGCGCCCCGCGAACACGTCCAGCCCGAAGTGGGCGAGCAATGCGGCCGTCTCGTGCACCGGCAGGCCCATCACGCCGGAGTAGCTGCCTTCGATGCGCGTCACGAAGGCCTCGGCCAGGCCCTGGATCGCATACGCGCCGGCCTTGCCCTCCCATTCGCGGCTGGCCACGTAGCCGTCCAGCTGCGCTGGCGTCAGCGCCGCGAAGCTGACGTCGGTGGTACTGATTGCCTGTGCCTCGCGGCTGGCGTCCATCACCCAGACCACGCTGACGACCTGGTGCGTGCGGCCGGACAGCCGCGCCAGCATCGCGCGCGCGTCGTCGGCGTCGCGCGGCTTGCCGAAGACCTCGTCGTCCAGCACCACCTCCGTATCGGCGGCCAGCACCAGGGCACCGGGCGTGGACATCACCTTCAGCAGCCCGGCACCCGCCTTCTCGCGCGCGACGCGGCGCACGTAGTCCAGCGCCGGCTCGCCCGGCTGGCGGACTTCGGGGAGATCGAGGTCGACGAGGCCGGGAGACAGGCCGAGGCGGGCCAGCAGTTCGCGCCGGCGCGGGGATTTCGAGGCGAGATAGAGCATCGATCGAAGAATAACCCGCGGCGCGTGGCCGACCGTCCACTGAACGCTTCCGCGCCCGGGGCAACCCCGCGCCGCCTCACCGGCCGTTCACCTGCAGCGGCCAACCCTCCCGCCACCAGGAGCTCTCGATGACCCCCATGCATGCGCCCCGCCCCGCCCGCCTCCGCCCCGTCGTCCTCGCGCTCGCCCTCGCACTGGCGGGAGGCGCGGCAATGAGCGCCTCCGCCCAGACGCCGGCCACGACGGTGCAGGTGCCCGCCGACGGCACGCTGCTCACCGTCGCGGCCAATGCCGAGGCCCGCCGCGTGCCGGACATCGCCACGATCTCCGCCGGCGTGGTGACCCAGGCCGCGGACGCCAACGCCGCCCTGCGCCAGAACGCCGAGCAGATGGCGAAGGTGGTCGCCGCCCTGCGGGCCGCCGGCATCGCCGAGCGCGACGTGCAGACCGCGGGCGTCAACCTCAATCCGCAGTATCGCTACGCGGAAAACCAGCCCCCGGTCATCACCGGCTACCAGGCCATGAACACGGTCAACGTGGTCGTGCGCGACATCGACAGGCTGGGCCGCATCCTCGACGCGCTCGTCGCCACCGGTGCGAACCAGATCAATGGCCCGTCGTTCGATGTCGACCGCAAGGACGAGGCCTTCGACGAGGCACGCCGCGAAGCGCTGAAGAAGGCACAGCAGCGCGCGCAGATGTATGCGCAGTCGCTCGGCCTGCGCGTGCGCCGCATCGTGAGCATCGACGAGACGGGCATGGAAATGCCCCGCCCGCTCGTGCGCATGGAGGCCAAGGCCATGGCGGCGGACGCGTCGACGCCGATTTCGCCCGGCGAGAACGTGCTGGGACTTACGCTCAACGTCGTCTTCGAACTCGGCAGGTAAGCGATGAACACGCACGAGCCCCGTCCCGAGCCCGGCACGCATCCGCAGGTCGATCCGCGCCCCGGCCGCAATCCCGGTTACGACGATGCCAACCCGCGCGGCCCGGTGGACGTGCCGCGCCATTCGCCCGATGCGCGTGGCGCCGACTTCGGCAACCTGCCCAATCCGGAGGCCGGCGGACTGGAGCGTCCGCCGGGCGCCAGCCCGGACCCGGCAGCCGACACGACCTGAGGTCCGGTCCCGTCTTCGACGAAGAACGCCCGCCCAGCGCGGGCGTTTCTTCGTAACGGCGAGACGCGGCCACTCATCGGGCCGACTCGCTCAACCCCACTGCGCAGCGCCATGCGTTCGTACCGGCACACCCCAGACGGAGCCGGTCATGACCACGATCGCAGCAGCCCGACACCTCCAGCTCGACCCCGGCCGCATCACGGCAGGCGCAGGCGCCATCGCGCTCAATGCCGCGCTGCTCATGCTGTTGATGGTGCCCATCGCGGCGCCGCCGGTACTCGAAAGGGAGCAGACCGAACTCATCGATTTCGTGCCGATCCGGCCGAAACCCGTGCCCCCGCCCGAGCCGGTCGAGGTGCCCGTAACGCGGCAGCCTCCCCGCGACCAGGCCGAGCCGCGTCCGGTGCGGCAAGCCGTCGCGCAGCCGCCCATGGACACCACGGACACGCCGCAGCCCGGTGACCTGGTCGTTCCCCCGGGCGATGAGCGCGTCGGCGAAATCCCGGCCGATCCGCAGCCACCTGCCGACACGGGTGGGCCCGTGCAGGGCGCGCACCTCCAGTACGCCAGCGCACCGCCGCCGGCCTACCCGCGCGAGGCGCTGGTCGAGGGAATCACGGGCACCGTGATGCTGCGCGTGCTGGTGGACGTCGACGGGCGGCCGCTCGAGGTGAGCGTACAACGCAGCAGCGGGCACCGCGCGCTCGATGCCGCGGCACGCCGGCAGGTGCTGTCGAAGTGGCGCTTCCATCCCGCGATGCGCAATGGCATCGCGGTGCAGGCGATCGGCGTGGTGCCGGTGGAGTTCAAGCTGGACTGAGCGGATGCCCGGGCGCGCAGGCCGCGCCCGGGCGTGTCGGCCGGGTATGCACGTCCAAGCCCCGTTGGTCAGATCGGACGGGACGTCGTTTTCCGGTGCGGCGCGGTACGTCCGCGGATTCCCGCTTGCGCGGGAATGACGCGTACAGGGCTCCTGGTGTTGGGACGGCAGATGCGTCGGCTTAGCATGCCGCCCCACGGACGCAGCCGGTCGCCGGCAATCGGACGGGACGCGGTTTTCCGGTGCAGGCAGTACGTCCATGGATTCCCGCTTGCGCGGGAATGACGGGTAGGGGAGCTGCTGGTGCCGGGGTGGGCTGATGCGCCGCCTTTGCACAGCGCCCACGGACGCAGGCGGTCGCCGCCAATCGGACGGCACGCGGCTTTCCGGTGCGGACAGTACGTCCATGGATTCCCGCTTGCGCGGGAATGACGGGCAGGAGGCTGCCGGGAGAAGTGGGCAGCGGGACGCCGGGATGCGGCGGTTCCACGTACCACTTCATCGACGTAGTTCGTCAGCAGCCAGCAGTCGGTGCTCGGCACTCGGCACTCGGCACTCGGCACTCGGCACTCGGCACTCGGCGATAGACGATAGGCGATAGGCGATAGGCGGAAAGAGGAAAGCGGTAAGCGGTAAGCGGCAGGCAGGCAGGAGGCATCCAGCGTGCATCGTCACCCGCACGCACGGTACGTCCATCGAAAGGCCCCGTCATTCCCGCGCAAGCGGGAATCCATGGACGTTGGCTCCCGTGCACGCGAGGCCACGACGACGCACGCAGACGCGCGCCAGCACCGGTGGTCACGCGCGGTGATAGGGATGATTCGCCAGCAGCGCCGAGGCCCGGTAGAGCTGTTCGGCCACGACCAGTCGCACCAGCATGTGCGGCAGCGTGAGCGGGCCCAGCGACCAGCTCTCGTCGGCGCGCGCCATCACCTCGGCGCCGTGGCCCTCGGGCCCGCCGATCAGGAAGGCGAGGTCCCGCCCCTGCCCGCGCCAGTGCTCCAGGCGCTGCGCGAGCTGCTCGGAGCTCCACGCCCGCCCCCGCCCGTCGAGCGTCACCACCCAGGCATTGCGGGGCAGCGCGGCGATGACGCGCTGGCCTTCATCCGTCATGGCGCGCGCCGCGTCGCGCCCCTTGCCGCGCAGCCCGGGCTCGACCTCGACCAGGTCGAGCGGCAGCCAGTGGGACAGGCGCTTGCGGTATTCGGCGAAACCCTCGGCCACCCACGAAGGTGCCCGCTCGCCCACGGCGACAAGCCGTGCCTTCATGACACCCGCGACCGCGACGCGTTCAGAGCGAGGGACGCGGGCGGCGCTCCACGTCGAACTCGTCGGCGTCGTCCTCGAAGCTCAACGGCTCCTCGTCCTCGCCGTAGCCGTCGTCGTCCTCGCCCAGCGTGCCGCTGGCCAGCTCGTCGACCTGCCCGCGCGGTGGCTCGTCGCCCACGGTCCACAGGCGTTCGAGCGCGTAGAACTCGCGCACGCGCGGCAGCATCACGTGCACGACCACGTCGCCCAGGTCCACCAGCACCCACTCGGCCTCGCGCTCGCCCTCGACGCCCAGCGGCATCACGTCGAGCTTCTGCTTGGCGAACTTCACCACTTCGTCGGCGATGGACTTCACGTGCCGGGTCGACGTGCCGGATGCGATCACCATGTAGTCGGTGACGCTGCTCTTGCCCCGCACGTCGATCTCCACGATGTCGCGCGCCTTCAACTCCTCGACCGCGTCGCGCACGGTCCTCAGCAGTTCCTCCACCGGGGGCGGCGGGCTGGGAAGGCGGGTCTTGATGACGTGGGCTTGCGTGCTCAAGGGGGGCGGGCTCCGGTGGCCAGGAAAGGACGCCAGTATAGGGGCCTAGGCTGCGTCGCCCGCTGCATACAGCCGGTGACGGCGGATGTAGCCCGCAACGGCCGGTGGCACGAGCGACTCCCACGGGCCGCCAGCGGCGATGAGGGTTCGGATCGCGGTGGACGATTCCTCGCGCGGCGGCTCCATCGGCAGCAGGGCGAGTCCGCCGGCGGGCGCCTCGTGCAGCGCTTCGCGCGTGCACAGGCGTGCGCGCAGGAAGTCCACGGCTTCCCGTTCGGTCGACGCGCCCGGGTCCAGCGCATGCCCGGGCCGCCCGACCGCCAGCACGTGCGCGATGTCGAACAGCGCCCGCCAGCGGTGCCAGCGATGCAGCTGGCGCAGCGAATCGGCACCGATCACCCAGACCAGCGGCGCGGTCGCGCCGAGTTCGCGCCGCACCTGCGCGAGCGTGTCGACGCTGTATGACGGCCCGTGCCGGTCCAGCTCACGCGGGTCCACCCGCAGGCCGCGCTCGCCGGCGATCGCCAGCTCGAGCATCCGGCGGCGGTGGCCGGCATCGGCGTGCGTGGCCGCCTTGTGTGGCGGGTCGGCGGCGGGAACGAGGTGGACGACCGCGTCCAGCGCATCGCGCACCGTGCAGGCGACCGCGACATGCCCCAGGTGCACGGGATCGAACGTGCCGCCGTAGCCGACCCAGGCCATCAGCCGGCGGCGAGCATCCGCAGCGCGTCGCGATCGGCGAGGCCGAGCATCAGGCGCTCGAGCGCCAGCCAGGCATCGCCCGGTGCGCGGCCCTTCGCGATGCGGTCGACCAGGCCGGCCTGCACGAGCATGGCATCCCAGGACTCCGGCAGGTGGCGCTGCAGCGCACGCCTGTACATGGGCTGCTTGGCGTCCCAGACGCGCTGCGCCTTGAACGCGGCCGCGAGGTTCCCGCCACGCGCCTGCACGCGCGAGAGCGCCGCGCCGCGCTGCAGTTCCATGATGATCATGCCCAGCAGCGCGGGGACGGCCTCGCCTTCGGCGCGCAGGCCGGCGGTCACGCGCAGGACCATGGCCGGCTGGCCGTTCATCGCCGCGTCGATCAGGCGGAAGACGTCGTAGCGCGAGGCGTCGGCGACCAGCGACTGCAACGTGGCCGCATCGAGCGGCCGGCCACCACGCGCGCCCGGCCCCTTGGCCGGTGCCTCCGTCTGCACGTCGCGCAGCAGCAGGGCGAGCTTGTCGATCTCCTGTGCGGCGGCGAGCAGGTTGCCCTCCACGCGCTCGGCGAGGAAGGCGATGGCGTCGCGATCGGGCGAGAAACCGCGGGTGCGCAGGCGGCGCTCGATCCAGCCCGGCAGTTCATGCGGCTTGACCGGCCAGGCGATGGCGACGCGTCCGACCCGGCCGATCGCCTCGCTCCAGGCGCCGCCGTGCTGGCGGCTCCAGTCTTCGGCGGTCACCAGCAGCACGACGTCGGGCGACGGGTTCGCGCAGAAATCGGCGATCGCCGCACCGCCCTCCTTGCCCGGCTTGCCGCTGGGCAGGCGCACCTCGACTAGGCGACGCGCGGCGAACAGGCCCGGCGCGTTGAAGCTCGCGACCAGACCGTCCCAGTCCGGCTCGCGCTGGCCGGCGCCGGCTTCGAAAACCTCGCGCTCGGTGATGCCCGCGCGTCGCGCCGCCGCACGCACGGCGTCCGCGGCTTCCAGGACCAGCAGCGGCTCGGCCCCGGCGATCAGGTAGGCAGGTTGGAGCCCGGTCTCGAGCTGGGCCGCAAGCTGGTCGGGCGTGAGGTCCATCGGGCGGCCTTCAGCCGCCGGCGCTGCCCGGGGCCGTAGCGGCCGGCTGGGCAGCGGCCCCCGTCGCCACGCCCGCCTTGAACACCGCATCGATGCGGCGCAGGACGGAGGCCGCCATCTCGCGCCGCAGCTCGCGCGCCAGGATCTCGCGCTCGCCTTCGGTGCCGATGGAGCTGACCGGGTTGGACACGTAGTCGCGCGCCAGTTCGATGGTCTGGCGTGGCACGACCACCGTGCCGTCGGCGCGCCGCAGCTCGAAGATCACCGCGTAGCGCAGGCTGAACTCCTGCGATCGGCCGAGCTCGTCCACGCTGATCGGGGTATCGCCCCACTGCTCCGCGAGGATGTCGAGCACCGCGCCTTCGCTGCCGTCGCGGGCCACGCTCGCGCCGCCGCGCTCGAGCGACTGCGCGAGCGATTCGGCCAGCGGGCTGTAGCGGTCCACGGACACCACGCGCACGGCCCCGAACTGGGTCGGCACGGTGATGCGCTCGCGCAGGTGGAAGCCGCAGCCCGAGAGGGCGACGAGGAGGACGGCGGGCAGCAGGCGTCGGATCATGCGGGGAGTCTGGCCGAGGCGGCAGGTGGCGGCAATAGCGGGGATGTGAGGACGCGCGCCCTCAGCCCGCGACGATGTTGACGATCTTGCCGGGCACGACGATCACCTTGCGGACCGCCTGGCCCTCGAGGAATTTCGCCACGCCGGGCTCGGCCAGGGCCTGGGCCTCGATGGCCTCGCGCGTGGCGTCGACCGCGGCCTCGATCGTGCCGCGCAGCTTGCCGTTCACCTGCACCGCCAGCGTCACCGCATCGCGCACCAGCGCGGCCGGATCGGCCTGCGGGAAGGGCACGTCCTCCAGCAGGGTCTCCGGATGCCCGAGCGCCTGCCAGAGTGCATGGCAGACGTGCGGCGTGACCGGGTTGAGCAGCAGCACCATCGCCTCCAGCGCCTCGTGGCGCACGGCGCGGCCGGCGTCGCTCATGTCGTCGAACTTCGACACCGCGTTGAGCAGCTCCATCAGCGCGGCGATCGCCGTGTTGAAGGAATGACGGCGGCCGTAGTCGTCGCCCACCTTCTGGATCGTCTCGTGCAGCTGGCGCCGCAGGGCCTTCTGCGCGGGAGTCAGGACCGCGCCGGACTGCAGGATCGCGGCGACGTCCGGATGGTCCGGCTGCGCGACATGCGTGGTGACCTCGCGCCAGAACCGGCGCAGGAAACGCGCCATGCCCTCCACGCCCGCCTCGTTCCATTCCAGCGACTGCTCCGGCGGCGCGGCGAACATGGAGAACAGGCGCACGGTGTCGGCACCGAACTTGCCCACCATGATCTGGGGATCGACGCCGTTGTTCCTGGACTTCGACATCTTCTCGATGCCGCCGATCTGCACGCGGCCGCCGTCGACCCGGCTGTGCGCGCCGATCACCTTGCCGCGCTCGTCGCGGTCGATCTCGACAAAGGCGGGGTTGATCCAGTCCTTCGCGCCGTTGTCCAGCTCACGGTAGAAGGTCTCGGCGATGACCATGCCCTGGGTGAGCAGGTTGGTCGCCGGTTCGTCGCCGTCCACCAGCCCCGCATCGCGCAGCAGGCGGTGGTAGAAGCGGAAATACAGCAGGTGCAGGATCGCGTGCTCGATGCCGCCGATGTACTGGTCGACAGGCAGCCAGTACTTCGCGCGATCGTCGACCTGCTCCGCCGCGCCGGGCGAGCAGTAACGGGCGTAGTACCAGCTCGACTCCATGAAGGTGTCGAAGGTGTCGGTCTCGCGCTCGGCCGCGCCGCCGCACTGCGGGCAGGTGGTCCTGCGCCACTCGGGGTCGGCCTTGATCGGCGAGGCGACGCCGGAAAACTCGACGTCCTCGGGCAGCAGCACGGGCAGCTGCTCCTCGGGCACCGGCACGTCGCCGCACCGCGGGCACAGGATCACCGGAATCGGGCAACCCCAGTAGCGCTGGCGGCTCACGCCCCAGTCGCGCAGGCGGTAGTTCACGCGGCGGCGGCCGCGTCCCTCGGCCTCGAACTTCGACGCCAGGTACTCGAAGGCCTCGGCGTACTCCATGCCGTCGAGCTCGTCGGAATTGACGACCCAGCCCTTCTCGGTCCAGGCGCCTTCCTCGAGCACCTTGCGCTCGAACGCGTCCACCACCTCGACGGCGGCACGCGTGTCGTAGGCGTCGGCGGGCGCGTGCTCGCCCAGCGCGGTGCTCATCGCGTCGTCGTGGCGCACCAGGTGCGTACCGATCTCGGCCAGCGCGTCGCGGATCTGCGCCGGAACCACCACCATCCGGATCGGCAGGTCGTACTTTCGCGCGAAGGCCCAGTCGCGCTCGTCGTGGCCGGGAACGCCCATCACGGCGCCGGTGCCGTAGTTCATCAGCACGAAATTGGCGACGAAGACCGGCAGCTCCTCGCCGCTGAGCGGATGGACGGCGCGCAGGCCGGTGTCCATGCCGCGCTTTTCCTGGGTCTCGAGCTCGGCTTCGGACACCCCGCCCTGGCGCAGCTCGGCAATGAAATCCGCCAGCGCGGGGTTCGCGGCGGCAGCCTGCAGCGCGAGCGGGTGCTCGGCGGCGATCGACACGAAAGTCACGCCCATCAGCGTGTCGGGGCGCGTCGTGAAGACCGTCAGCGGCTGCGCCGCCTCGCCCTGCGCATCGCGCACGTCGAAGCGGATCTCGAGGCCTTCCGAACGCCCGATCCAGTTGCGCTGCATGGTCTTGACCGCCTCGGGCCAGCCCGGGAGCGTGTCGAGGCCGTCGAGCAGCTGCTGCGCGTAGTCGGTGATGCGCAGGAACCACTGCGGGATCTCGCGCTTCTCCACCAGCGCGCCGGTGCGCCAGCCGCGGCCGTCCACCACCTGCTCGTTGGCGAGCACCGTCTGGTCGACCGGATCCCAGTTGACCACCGAGTTCCTGCGGTAGGCCAGGCCCTTCCTCATGAGCCGCACGAACATGCGCTGCTCGTGCACGTAGTAGTCGGGGCGGCAGGTGGCGAACTCGCGCGACCAGTCGATCGCATAGCCCATCTGCTGCAGCTGCGCCTTCATGTGCTCGATGTTCGCGTACGTCCACTTCGCGGGCGCGGTGCTGTTCTTGATCGCCGCGTTCTCGGCCGGCAGGCCGAAGGCGTCCCAGCCCATCGGCTGCAGGACGTTGTGGCCGGTCATGCGCTTGTAGCGGCTGATGACGTCGCCGATGGTGTAGTTGCGCACGTGGCCCATGTGGAGCGCGCCCGACGGGTACGGCAGCATCGACAGGCAGTAGTACTTGGGCTTGGCCGAGGACTCGTCGACCTCGAAGGCCCGCGTGCGGTCCCAGTAGCCCTGGGCGGCGGCCTCGACGGAGCGGGGATCGTAGGCGCGGGAATCGACGGTTTCGGCGGGCGTGGACACGGCTTCAGGCAACGCGGGGGAAGACCGCTGAGCCTACCGCAGCGCACCATTCGCCGCCATGAGTGCTGCAGCGGTCGCCGGGCGGACGGCGGCGCGCCGGGGGTCACACTTCCCGTTCGTCCGATCGAGCGCACCGGCCGCCTGTGCTTCAATCGGGCTCCTCGCCAGGAGCCGCCATGCGTCGACCCGCAACCGCCCCGCTCGCCCTCGTCCTCGCCCTCGGCGCCGCCCCCCTGGTGCATGCGGCCGCACCCGAACCGCTGGCCCTGCACTGCGAGCGCCTGTTCGACGCCCGCAACGGGCGCATGCTGGGCGCCCATACGGTGGTGACGCGCGAGGGCAAGGTGGCCGAAGTCCGCACCGGGCGCGTGGACGTGCCCGGTGCCCGCACGGTCGATCTCGCCGGCCACACCTGCACGCCGGGCTGGACCGACCTGCACGTGCACATCGCCGAGCAATCCAGCCCGGAAAGCTACGAGGAAGACTTCCGGCTCGACCCCGTCGACTTCGCCTTCCGCTCGGTCGAGTACGCACGCCGCACGCTGATGGCCGGGTTCACCAGCGTGCGCGACCTGGGCGGCACCGTCGCACCGCACCTGCGCGATGCGATCAACCAGGGCCTGGTGCCCGGCCCGCGCATATGGGCGGCCGGCAAGTCCATCGCGACCACCGGTGGCCATGCCGACCCCACCAACGGCTACAACAGCGCGCTCTCGCACCTGGTCGGCCCGCCCGGCCCGACCGAGGGCGTGGTCAATTCCGTCGACGACGCCCGCCAGGCCGTGCGCCAGCGCTACAAGGACGGCAGCGACGTCATCAAGATCACCGCCACCGGCGGCGTTCTCTCGTACGCGCGCTCGGGCGATGCGCCCCAGTTCACCGTCGAGGAAGCGAAGGCGATCGTCGAAACCGCGCGCGACTACGGCTACCGCGTCGCGGCCCACGCGCACGGCACTGAAGGCATGCGCCGGGCGGTGGAGGCCGGCGTCACGAGCATCGAGCACGGCACCTTCATGGACGACGAGGTCATGGCGCTGATGAAACGCAAGGGCACGTGGTACGTGCCGACCATCTACGCCGGGCGCTTCGTGGCGGAGAAGGCGAAGCAGGAAGGCTATTTCCCGCCCGTGGTGCGCCCCAAGGCCGAGCGCATCGGCGCGCTGATCCAGCAGACGGCCGGGCGCGCCTACCGCAACGGCGTGCGGATCGCGTTCGGTACCGACATGGGCGTGGGGCCCCATGGCGACAACGCGCGCGAGTTCGGCTACATGGTGGACGCCGGCATCCCGCCGGCCTACGCCCTGCAGTCGGCGACCTACTTCGCCGCACAGGTGCTGGGCGTCGACGACCAGGGCGTGATCGAACCGGGCGAGCGGGCCGACATCGTGGCCCTGCCGGGCGACCCGCTGCAGGACATCGGCGCGACGCTCAAGGTCGATTTCGTCATGAAGGACGGCGTGGTCTACCGCCAGCCATGAGCCGGCGTGCGCGGGTGGCCGGCGCGCGGCCCATCGTCCATGCCCCCGCGCCGGGCGGGACGGCATCCGGCATCATCGGGGGTTCTTTTTCGCGTTGCGGCCGTGCCGTCATGGAGAACACGCAATGAGCACGGGCGAACTGCTCGGCTACGTGGGCGCCACGCTCACCACCCTGAGTTTCATTCCGCAGGCGATCGTGACCATACGGACCCGCGACACGCGCGGCATCTCGCTCGGGATGTACTCGGTGTTCACCGTGGGCGTGGCCTTCTGGCTCGCCTACGGCTTCGTGCTGGGCTCGTGGCCCATGATCCTGTCGAACATCGTCACGCTCGCGCTGTCCTCGACCATCCTTGCCATGAAGCTGCGCTACGGCTGACGCCGGCCGGCGAACCGCAGGCCCAGGAACCAGAAGGCGAAGGCCAGTCGCTGGGCGATGCCCGCCGGCATCAGGGCCGGGGCGAGCAGCGCGAAGGCCAGCGACGCCAGCGCGCAGGCCGCGATGCGCCTTCCCGCCGCGGGGCCGCCGCGGCCGCGACCGCTACCCCACGCCAGGAGCGTGGCGGCCACGCCGAACGCGATCCACCAGGCCGTCCAGGCGGCAGCGTGCAGGCGGCTGGCCGTGGCATCGAGGTCCCGCGAATCCAGCGGCAGCAGGCCCTGCGCGCCGAAGGCCAGGGCCGACAGCAGCAACGCCTGCGCCCCGACGCGCGACGCCCAGCCCGCCGTGCCCAGTCGTGCGCGCAGGGCGAATGCGGGCAGCGTGGCGAGCAGGCCCGGCAGCAGGAACGCGAACAGGTTGAACGCGCCGGCGCGTGGAACCTCGCTGGCGCCCAGCAGTGCCGGCGGGTGCGCGATCTGCGAGTAGGCATCGAAGCGCCCGCCGAAAGCGGCCAGCGCGACGGCGAAGGCGATCGCCGCGAGTACCGTGGCGTGGCGTACGAGTCCATGCATCCTTGCATGCTAGCGTGCCGGCCTTGCGCGAACGCCGCCGCATCCCCATCTGCAGTCGACGAACAGGAGCCGCCATGACCGCCGACGCCACGCCCCACGTCTTCGACGCCACCGCCGACCGCTTCCAGAGCGACGTCCTGCAGCGCTCGCTAGAGGTCCCGGTACTGGTCGACTTCTGGGCCACCTGGTGCGGGCCCTGCCGCACGCTCGGGCCCATGCTGGAAAAGCTCGCCGCCGAGTACAACGGCGCGTTCCTGCTCGCGAAGGTGGACGTCGACCGCGAGCAGCAGCTGGCCGCCGCGTTCCAGGTGCGCTCGGTGCCCACGGTGTTCCTGGTGAAGGACGGCCAGCTGGTCGACGGCTTCCCCGGCGCGCTGCCGGAGGGCCAGCTTCGCGAGTTCCTGCGCGCGCACGGCATCGAGCCGGCCGCCGCGGTCGAGGCTGCCGTAGGCACGCCGGCCGCGGCCGCCGATCCGCATGCGGAGGTCGTGCGCCTGCGCGGCGAGGTGGCGGCCAAGCCCGATGACGACGCCCTGCGCCTGGACCTGGCGCTCGCCCTGCTGCGCGTGGGCGCGACCGCCGAAGTCGAACAGATCCTCGACCAGTTGCCCGCCAACCTCGCCACGGACGATCGTGCCGAGCGGGCGCGTGCGCACCTGCGCCTGGCGGCCGCGGCCAAGGACGCGCCGCCGGCCGAAGTCCTGGAGGCCGCGCTGGCCGCCGACGCCGGCGACCTGCGGGCACGCCACCTGCTGGGCGTGCAGCGGCTGCTGCAGGGCCGGCACGAGGACGGGCTCGAACATCTGCTGGACCTGCTGCGCCGCGACCGTGCCTGGGAAGACGCCCTCGCGCGACGCACGCTGATCGACGCGTTCCGCGTGATCGAGGACGAAGACCTCGTCGGCCGCTACCGGCGCCGGATGTCGTCGCTGCTGTTCTGACCCCCCATCGCCGGAGGAACGCCCGCCTCTGGCCCGCATCGAAGCCTGTGCGTGCCCATGCGGTGGGCGTCGCCTCGCGCGCCGGGGGTGGCTGCAACCCTCCGGCGCGCGCTGCGACGCCCGCCCGGCGTCGCGATGCAGCCCGTGCCCGAACCCACGCGCGCCTGTCGCCCGTCCCACGGGCGCCGACCACCCCTGCCCCCACCATGCCGTTGAAGCTCAGCGCCACCACACTCCGCCACGGACTGAACCTGTGGCCCCCGTTCCTCGCCACCGGCGTGCACGTCACCGACCTCACCGATGACTGGCGCCATGCGCGCGTGGAGCTGCGCCTGCGCCCCTGGAACCGCAATGCCGTCGGGACCCACTTCGGCGGCAGCCTGTTCGCGATGACCGATCCGTTCTGGATGCTACTCGTGATGCGCAGCCTCGGCCCCGGCTACTACGTCTGGGACCGCTCGGCCAGCATCGACTTCCGCAAGCCCGGGCGCGGCGTCGTGCATGCGCGCTTCGATCTCGATGAGCCCACCGTCGCCATGCTGCGCGAGGCCACCGCCGACGGCGGCAAGGTGCTGCACTGGTTCGAGACGCCGGTGTACGACGCCGGCGGCGAAACGGTCGCGGTGGTGCGCAAGCAGATCTACGTGCGCCGCAAGCCCGCGCGCTGACCGCGGTCACGCTTCCCCGGCTTCGCGCGTTCTGCCGCCCGGCGTATGCTCGAACGCGCATGAGCGAGCCCTCCACCCCGAACGACGCACCGCCACTGCCCCGGGTGGACGGCTACCAGCTGATCCGCGAGGTCGGTCGCGGCGGCATGTCCACCGTCTACCTGGGCAGGCAGCTCGCGCTGGGGCGCGAGGTGGCGCTCAAGGTCATGTCGCCGCGGGCGCTGGGTGACGAGATCAGCCGGCGCCGCTTCGAGAACGAGGTGCGCACGATCGCGCGCCTGGAGCATCCGCACATCGTGCGCATCCACGAGCTGGGCCGCACGCGCGACGGGCTGCCGTACTACTCGATGCCGCACCTGGCGCGCGGCCACCTGGGCGGGCGCGACTTCACGAACGACGAGAAGGGGGCGGTCGAAATGGCCGCCGCGCTCCTGTCGGCGCTGGAGTACGCGCATTCGCGCGGCGTGGTCCACCGCGACGTCAAGCCCGAGAACGTGCTCTTCGACGATGCCGGCCGGCCGCTGCTGGCCGACTTCGGCATCGCCCTGCGACGCGGCTTCGGCCCGCGGGTGACCGCCGCCGGCCTGGCGGTCGGCAGTACCGCCTACATGGCGCCGGAGCAGGCGCGCGGCGAGAAGGTCGACGGCCGCGCCGACCTCTACAGCCTTGGCGTGGTGCTGTGGGAAATGCTCGCCGGCCGGCTGCCCTACGAGGCGCAGGACGCGCTGTCCATGGCGCTGATGCACGCGCGCGATCCGATTCCCCGGCTGCCGGCGCACCTGCGCCACTGGCAGCGCTTCATGAACCGTGCGCTGGCCAAGCATGCCGACCAGCGCTTCCAGAACGCGGCCGAGATGCGCCAGGCCATGCTGGCCGTGCGCCCCGCCCCCTGGCAGCCGGCGCTGGGCCGGGCGCGTGCACTGGCGGCCTCGCGCAACGGGCGTCGCGGTCTGGCCGCGGCGGCGGTGGCCGCGGCCCTGGTGCTGGGTTTCGTGCTCTGGCCGCGCGGTCTGGGCGACGGCTTCTTCCGTGCCTCCGCACCCCCACCACCGGCACTGCCCGAGCCGGCCCCGGCCCCCGTCGAGCAGGCCGTCACGGCGCCGCCACCCCAGGACGCCTCCGCACTCGCGCTGGAGAAGGCGCGCGCGCAGATGGGCCGCGGCGAGCTGACCTCACCCGAGGGCGACAACGCGGTGACCTCCGTACTCGCGGCCTGGCATGCCGACCCGGCCGCGCCGGGCGTCCCCGAGGCTCTGGATGCGCTGGCGCGCGCGATGGGCGAACGCATCTTCGCCGACGTTCGCGCCGGGGAAGACGCCCGCGCGCGCGCCCTGTTCCGCCGCGCCGACGAGCTGGCGCGCGCCACCGCGCAGGTCGATTCCCCGGCGCAGAAGGCGCTGCGCGAGGGCGCGCGCAAGGCGGCGGTCGACCGCGCCGAGGACGAGGCGAAGAAGGGTCGCCGCGATGCGGCCAGGCGCGCCATCGCCCTGGCGCGCGACTTCGGCCTGCCCCGCGCCGACGCCTCCAAGCTCGAACGGCGCATCGCGACCGCGGCCGAGGTCGAGGTCAGGGGCGGCGAGGTTGCCGTTTCCGGCGCACGCGTGGCGGCGCGGCCGGTGAGCCGAGCCGAATACGAGCGCTTCGTCGAGGCCACGGGGCGCAAGGCCTCCATCTGCCGCGAGCGCGCCTCGGTCCTGCGCGTGCTCGCCCCGCGCGACTGGCGCAACCCGGGCTTCCCGCAATCGGCGGGCGACCCCGTCGTCTGCGTCTCGGTGCAGGATGCCGAGGCCTATGCGCACTGGCTGGGCGCGCGCGAGGGCGTGCGCTACCGGCTGCCGACGGCCGCCGAATCGGCCACCGTCACGCCGCAAATGCCCTCGCGCAGCGTCGCACTGTGGCTGCGCGACTGCGGGCCGGTGAACTGCCAGCAGCGCCAGGTCACCGCGGGCTCGTGGCGCGCCCAGGGGGCGCGTCGCCCGCTGCCGGCCGGCCGCGGCTACGACGACGTGGGCTTCCGCCTGCTGCGCGAACCCTGAGGCCACGCACTGCCACGCGTAGAATCGCCGCATGCGCAAACCCACCCTGCAGCGGCTCTTCCTCACGGGCCTGCTCACCCTGCTGCCGATCTGGCTGACCTGGGTCGTCGTCAAGTTCGTCTTCGTGCTGCTGTCGGACATCAGCCGGCCCTTCATCGGGCCCGGGCTGCAGCGCCTGGCGGCCACCGACGCGGCGTTCGCGTGGCTGGCCGATGCCTGGGTGCAGAACGCGCTCGCGCTGCTGGCCACGCTGGCGGTGATCCTGCTGTCGGGCATCATGGCTCGCCGCGTCTTCGGCCAGCGCCTGCTGCGGTGGTTCGAGGCGCTGATCCAGAAGATTCCCTTCGCCAACATCATCTACGGCAGCGCGCGGCAGCTGCTGGACATCCTGCAGACCAAGCCCGATGGCACGCAGCGCGTGGTGCTGGTGGACTTTCCGCATACCGAGATGAAGTCGATCGGCTTCGTGACGCGAGTACTGAAGGAACAGGGCACCGGCCGTGAACTGGCCGCGGTGTACGTCCCGACCACGCCGAATCCGACGTCCGGCTACCTCGAGATCGTGCCCGTGGAGAAGATCACACCCACCGACTGGACGGTGGACCAGGCGATGAGTTTCATCATCTCCGGGGGCGCGGTATCGCCGGAAAGCATTCCGTTCTCGCCGCCGCGCGGGGAGCCCACCGCGTGACACCCGGCGGTCCGCTGGGCGACCGCGCCGTCCGCCTTTTCGTCGCGCTGGCCGCGCTGTTCTGCGTCAACACGGTGCTTGCCGAGTTCATCGGCGTGAAAATCTTCGCGCTCGAGGACACCCTCGGCCTGGCGCCGCTGGAATGGCGGCTGTTCGGGCAGACCGGGTCGCTGAGCTTCACCGCCGGCACGCTGCTGTGGCCTGTCGTGTTCCTGATGACGGACATCATCAACGAGTTCTACGGGCGGCGCGGCGTGCGCATGGTCTCGATGCTCGCCGCGGGCCTGATCGTCTACGGCTTCCTGTTCGCCTTCGCGGCGATCGCGCTGGCGCCCGCCGGCTGGTGGGTGGAAGCCGCCAGGCCGCAGGGCGTCGACGACTACCAGGCCGCCTTCGCCGCCGTGTTCGGCCAGGGGCTGTGGACCATCGCCGGCTCACTGGTGGCCTTCGTGCTGGGCCAGCTCATCGACGTCGCGGTCTTCCACCGCATCCGACGCGCCACCGGCGAGCGTTGGGTGTGGCTGCGTGCGACGGGATCGACGGCCGTATCGCAGCTGGTCGACAGCTTCGTCGTGCTCTACATCGCGTTCGTGCTCGGGCCGCAGAAATGGCCCTCGTCGCTCTTCCTCGCGGTGAGCAGCGTCAACTACGCCTACAAGATGCTCGCGGCGGTCGCGCTGGTTCCGCTGATCTACCTCCTGCGCGCCGGAATCACCCGCTACCTCGGCCCCGCCCGGGCCACTGAACTCCGCGCGGCGGCCGCGCACTGAGCCCACCGTGACTTCCGGCCGGTGGAAGGCCCCGGCGATCGGGCGATGCTTGGGCGTCAACCCGTGATGGAGCCTGCCATGTCCCTGCGTCCGCTCGTCCTCGCCGTCGCCCTGACCCTCGGCGTGGCTGCCGTCCCCGCGTTCGCACAAGGCCAGGCGGCCGCGGTGACGCAGGAGTCCAAGGCCCAGCGCCTGAACGCGCTCTACGAGCAGTACTGGGAGGAGCTGCTGAAGCTCAACCCGCTGCAGGCCACCTTCCAGGGCGATCCCCGCTACAACGACCAGCTGCCCGACTTCGGCAGCAAGGCCTTCCGCGACCAGGCCCGCGCCTTCACCGAGCGCTGGCTGGAGAGGATCGAGTCGGTCGGCCCGGACGGGCTCGGCGGGCAGGACCTGCTCAGCTACGAGATCTTCGTGCGCGATGCCCGGAACTCGCTGGAGAGCGAGCGCTTCCCCGGCTGGATGATGCCGGTGAACCAGATGGGCTCGATCCCCACCATGGCCGTGCAGCTGGGCTCGGGGAGCGGCGCGCAGCCGTTCAAGACGGTCAAGGACTACGAGAACTGGCTCGCGCGCGGCAACCGGCTGCCGCAGCTGATCGACACGTCCATCGCCAACATGCGCGAAGGCATGAAGGCCGGCGTGGTGCAGCCGCGCGCGCTGATGGTGAAGGTGGTGCCGCAGCTGGACGCGCTGATCAAGGGCAAGGCCGAGGAGACGCTGTTCTGGGGCCCGGTGGCGAACATGCCCAAGGAGTTCTCCGACGCCGACCGCGCGCGCCTGACGACGGCCTACCGCGACATGATCGAGAAGCGGGTGATGCCGTCCTACCGGAAGCTTCGCGTCTTCCTCAACGACGAGTACCTGCCGGCCACGCGCGAGACCTATGGCCTCGACAAGCTGCCCGACGGCCAGGCCTGGTACGCGTTCAACGCGAAGAACAGCACCACCACCGACCTCACCCCGGCGCAGATCCACGAGATCGGGCTGTCCGAGGTCGCGCGCATCCACGGCGAGATCAGGAAGATCATGGCGGAGACCGGCTTCAAGGGTTCGCTGCAGGACTTCTTCCAGTTCATGCGCACCGACAAGCGCTTCGAGTACGCCACCGAGGAAGACCTGCTCAAGCACTACCGCGGGCTGGAGGCGAAGATCAACGAGCGCGTGCCGCAGCTGTTCTCGCTGATTCCGAAGTCGCCCTTCGAGATCCGACCGGTCGAACCCTTCCGCGCCAAGTCCGCCGCCGGCGGCTCGTACATGTCGCCGAGCGAGGACGGCTCGCGCCCGGGCATCTTCTACGTCAATACCTACGACCTGCCCAGCCGCAAGAGCTGGGATGCCGAGGACCTCTACCTGCACGAGGCGATCCCGGGCCACCACTTCCAGATCGCGCTGCAGCAGGAGCTCACCGGCCTGCCGAAGTTCCGCCGCTTCGGTGGCGAGACCGCGTTCGCCGAAGGCTGGGGGCTGTACGCCGAGTCGCTGGGCAAGGACCTGGGTGTCTACACCGATCCGTACAGCTATTTCGGCTACCTGCAGAACGAACTCTGGCGCGCGATCCGCCTGGTCGTCGACACCGGGCTGCACAGCAAGGGCTGGAGCCGCGAGCAGGTAATCAAGTACATGCTCGACAACTCGGCCGAAAGCGAGACGCAGGCGACGGCGGAAGCCGAGCGCTACATCGCCTGGCCGGGCCAGGCCCTGGCGTACAAGATCGGCGAGCTCAAGATCAAGGAGCTGCGTGCACGCGCGGAGCGCGAACTCGGGCCGAAGTTCGACATCCGCGACTTCCACGCCGAGGTGCTCAGGGATGGCGCCGTGCCGCTGTCGATCCTCGAGCGCAAGATCGACCGCTGGATCGCCGCCCGCAAGGGCTAGTGGTTCGGGGAAAGGGCCGCACGCGCGGCCCTTTCCGTTTTCGCCAAGCCCTGCGCCGCGGATGACCGGCGCACGTGCACGGGCCGGTCACGGCGCCCCGCGAAGACTCGCCGGACGCTTCCACCGGACGTTCGCATGCGCCTGATCCGCTGGTCCCTGCTGCTGCTGGCCGCGAGCGCCGCGCTCGCCTGCGTACCGCGCGGCAGGTCGGACGGCCCGGTTCCGACCGCGCTGCTGCCCTCCGACCAGGGCTCGCACCGGCTGGTGGTCGTTCTGCCCGGCCGCCGTGACCGCCTCGAATCCATGCGCCGCAGCGGCGTGGGCGAGGCGATCCAGCGCGTCTGGCCCGATGCCGACGTGCTGTTCGCCGAGCTGTCGATGCCCTACTACCTCGACCGCAGCGCCACGCGCCGCCTGCACGAGGAAGTGCTGCTGCCGGCGCGGCGGCGCGCGTACACCGAGATCTGGCTGGTCGGCGCGTCGCTGGGCGGCATGGGCGCGATCCTGTACGACCGCGACTACCCCGGCCAGGTCGACGGCATGGTGCTGCTCGCGCCCTACCTGGCCGAGCGCCGCATCCATGAGGAGATCCGTGCCGCCGGCGGCGTGGCGGGCTGGGAACCGGGGTTCGCGCGTGGTCCCGACGACGTCTGGCAGCGCGATCTCTGGCGCCACCTCAAGACCTGGTCGCGCGAGCCCGAGCGCACGCGCGACGTGTGGCTGGCCTACGGCGATGGCGACTACCTGCGCGACAGCATGCCGCTGCTGGAGCCGGTGCTGCCGCAGGGACAGGTGCACGTCGCGCCGGGCAAGCATGCCTGGAGCACGTGGACACCGCTCACCGAGGACGTGCTGCATCGTGTCGATGCAAGGCGCGCGACGGCCGCCGCGTTGCCCGCGCCTGCACGGGCAGGCGGCTAACGTCGTGCGGAAGGTTTCAATCGAGGAGGTTCGATGCACATCGAGATCAATACCGACAACCACCTGCAGACCGATGAATCCGTGGTCCGCCACGTGCACCAGACCCTGGACGGCGTGCTCACGCGCTTCAACCGCCAGGTGACCCGCATCGAGGTGCACCTGCACGATCGCAATGCCGACAAGAAGGGCGACAACGACAAGCACTGCCTTCTCGAGGCGAAGGTGGAAGGCCGCCCGCCGCTGGCCGCCTCCGACGATGCCGCCACGCTCGCGGCGGCGATCACGGGCGCGGCGAAGAAGCTGCAGCGCGTGCTCGAAACCGACCTGGGTCGCCTGGCCGACCAGCGCGGCGCCTGACCGCCCCGGGGCGCGATGCGATGACGCTGGTTCCGCCGGTTGAACCGCACCCGGCGCAACCGCTCGCCGGGCGCGTGGTGCTCGTCACGGGTGGCGCGCAGGGAATCGGCCGCGGCATCGCCCAGGCGGTGCTCGGGGCCGGCGGCGCGGTGGTGGTGGGCGACAGCGACGAGGACGCGGGCCGGGCCTGCCTCGACGACTGGGACGCCGGTGCGGCCGCGATGTTCGTGCGCACCGACGTGTCGAAGGAGGCCTCGATCCGGCGCTTCGTCGACTCGGCATTGAAGGCCTACGGACGCATCGACGGGCTCGTGAACAACGCGGCCATCGCCGATCCCGCGACGGGGCCGGTGGAGCGCCTGCCGCTCGCCGAATGGAACCGCCACCTCGCCACCGGCCTGACCAGCGTCTTTCTCTGCACGCGGCAGGCCGCAGCCGCGCTGCGCGAGGCCCGCGGCGCCATCGTCAACATCGCCTCCACGCGCGCCCACCAGTCCGAGCCCGATACCGAGGCCTATGCCGCGGTCAAGGGAGGTGTGGTGGCGCTGACGCATGCGCTCGCGGTGAGCCTCGGGCCGGACGTGCGCGTCAACTGCATCAGCCCCGGATGGGTGCCCACGGACGCATGGCGCAAGCCCGCCGCGCGGCGCCGTCCGGCCCTGTCGCGCAAGGACGCGAGCCAGCACCCGGCCGGGCGCGTCGGCACGCCGGAGGACATCGGCGCGCTCACCGTGCATCTTCTTTCGCCCGCCGCGGGCTTCACGACGGGGGCCGAGTTCCTGGTCGACGGCGGGATGTCGCGGCGGATGCGTTACGACTGAGGCCCGCCCCCGCGTGGCACCCGGGATGGCGCACGGGCTGTGCCGCGACCGGCGTACCGGCCGCCCGTGATCTCCACGCCACGGCGAGCTGCCAGCATCCGCTTCGGCGCGAGCGCGGCTCCGCGCCCGAGGCGGAGGCCACCGCCAGGTGGAGGATGGGCCCCGCATGCGCCGCGCCTTCCGGCCGCAGCGCATCGCAGGCTAGGCTCGACACGCTACGCATCGCGCCCCCATGCCCTGCACCAGCCCCGCCGACGCCGTGGACTCCCTGCGCGAGTGGCTGGCGCGGCGGCGGCGCGTCTTCGTGCTCACGGGTGCAGGCATCAGCACGGGCTCGGGCATTCCCGACTACCGCGACGCCACGGGCGCGTGGAAGCGGCCGGCGCCCGTGACCTACCAGGTCTTCGTGAAGGACCCGGCCGCCCGCGCGCGCTACTGGGCGCGCGCCTTCGTGGGCTGGCCACGCTTCGGCGCCGCGCGCGCCAACGCGGCCCACGAGGCGCTCGCCGCCTGGGAGCACGCCGGCGACACGCTGTCGATGCTGCTGACGCAGAACGTCGACGCGCTGCACCAGAAAGCCGGGAGCCGGCGCGTGGTGGACCTGCACGGTCGCCTTGATGCGGTGCGCTGCCTCGACTGCGCGCATCGCCTGCCCCGCGATGCCGTGCAGGAAACGATGTGGCGGGACAACCCGGCCTGGCGTGCGCTCGACGCCATCGCCGGCCCCGATGGCGACACCGACCTCACCGACGCGGACTTCGACGCCTTCCGTGTTCCGCCTTGCCCTGCCTGCACTGGCATGCTCAAGCCCGATGTCGTCTTCTTCGGCGAAACGGTGCCGCGCGAGCGGGTCGAGCGCGCGCACGAGGCCCTCACGACCAGCGACGGCCTGCTGGTGATCGGCTCCTCGCTCATGGTGTATTCGGGTTTCCGCTTCGCCCGCATGGCGCACGAGGCGGGCCTGCCGGTCGCCATCCTGACCCGCGGCCTGACGCGGGCGGACGCGATCGCCTCGCTCAAGCTCGAGGCCGACTGCCCGGACGTGCTGCCGCGCGCACTGGCCTGACCGCCGCCATCACCACACCGCGACCCCCGCGCTGGCATGACTCGCGCGACGACGGAGGCGCCATGCGGATCCACCACCTGAACTGCATTTCGACCTGCCCGCTCGGCGGGCGGCTGATGGACGGCTTCACGCCGTCGATCCTCGAGCGCGGCCGACTGGCCTGCCACTGCCTGCTGATCGAGACGCGACGCGGCCTCGTGCTCGTCGATACGGGCCTGGGCCTGCAGGACGTGCGCGATCCCCGCGGTCGCCTCAGCGCGTTCTTCCTCGGCCTGGTCAGCCCCGAGTTCCGCGAGGAGATGACCGCGGTGCACCAGATCGAGCGCATGGGCTTTTCGGCCGACGACGTCACCGACATCGTCCTCACCCACCTGGACTTCGACCACGCGGGCGGCCTGGACGACTTCCCGCGCGCCCGGGTGCACCTGCTCGCCCGCGAGCGCGAGCATGCCGAGCTGCAGAAGACCTGGCTCGACCGCCAGCGCTTCCGTCCCCAGCAGTGGTCCTCGCGGGGCCGCTGGCACACCTATGCCGGCGCGTCGGGCGAGCGCTGGATGGGCTTCGACTGCGTACGCGGGCTGGAGGGCATGGAGGCGGACATCCTGCTCGTGCCCCTGGGCGGGCACACCCACGGCCATGCCGGCGTGGCGATCCGCGCCGAAGGGCGTTGGCGCCTGCTGGCCGGCGACGCGTACTTCCACCACGCCGAGATGGATCCGCTCCGCCCCCACTGCACGCCGGGCCTGCGCTTCTACCAGTGGATGATGGAGAAGGACCGCCCGCTGCGCCTGCGCAACCAGGAGCGCCTGCGCGAGTTGCGACGCACCCATGCCGGCGAAGTGGAAGTCTTCTGCTCGCACGACGTGCTGGAGTTCGAGCGGCTGTCCGGTCGCGCCGCGGGCGTGCCGGCCGACAGGCGCGCGCGGGCCGGCGACATGCCCCGCGCAGCGCATGCGCTCCGCGCCACCGGCGTGCCCGATCCGTTCGCTGGCGGCACCGGCGTGGGTTCCTGGTGGACGCGCGACGACCAGGACGGGCGCACGCGCCGCCCCCACTGAGCGCCGCCACGCCGCGCCCACGCGCCGTCGCCCAGGATCATGGCGACCGATCCGCCAGGAGCCTTCATGCTCGCCCGTACCGTCGTCATCACCGGCGCATCCAGCGGCTTCGGCCGCGGCGTGGCGCTGCGCCTTTCGCAACTGGGCTACAACCTCGTGCTCGCCGCGCGCCGCGGGCACCTGCTCGACTCGCTGGCCGCCGAATGCGGCAACGCCATCGCGGTGACCGCCGACGTGGGCGACCCCAACGCCGTGGAGAAGATCGCGCGTGCCGCGATCGCGAAGTTCAACCGCTTCGACGTATGGATCAACAACGCGGGCGTCGCCGCCCTGGGCCCCTTCGACGCGATACCGCTCGAGGACCACATGCGGGTGGTGCAGACCAATCTGGGCGGCGCCGTGGCCGGAAGCCACGTTGCACTTCGCCACTTCCGCGAGCGCGGGTCGGGCACGCTCGTCAACATCGCGTCCATGCTGGGGCGCACGCCGGCGCCCTACTACGCGTCCTACTGCGCGACCAAGTACGGCGTCATCGGCCTGTGCGATGCCCTACGACAGGAACTGGCCGCGCAGGACCAGCCCGAGATACGCGTCTGCGCCGTGCTGCCGATGGCGGCGGACACGCCCTTCTTTGACCATGCGGCCAACTACACCGGACACACGCTGCAGCCGTTCCCGATCACCGACGCGGAGGAAGTGGTCGAGGCGATCGTGGGCGTGGTCGAGGCGCCGCAGGACGAGGTCACGGTGGGCATGTCGGCCACCGCCGCGGTGATCGCCGAGCGCCTCTCGCAGACCGTCACCCACGGCATGACGGGAGCCTTGACGCAACTGCTGCAGATGGAGGAGGCCCCGCTGGCGCCGATCGAAGCCGGCAACCTCCACCGCCCCGTCATGATCGGCACGGGCGTGCACGGCAGCATCCTCCAGCGGCTGGACATGGAACGGCAGGCGCCGCGCGGACACTGAACGCCGCGCCCGCGCATCGACCGCATGCTCACCGGCGCCGCGCCAGCATCGGGGCGATTCCCATGAGGACGCCCCGATGAGCACCAACCCGCATCCGCATCCCGGCCGCGAGACCTCCGGCCATACCGGCGCCGGCCTGATCGGCAGCCTGGACACCGGCATCGAGGCCGGCCCCGAAGGCCAGGCGCTCAAGGATCGTGCCCGCGAGCGCGACGCACGAAACGGCGCGGAAGGCGGCGACGCCACGTTCGCCGGCGGCCCGGGCACGTCGACGCCGCAGGGCGTGAGCCGCATCGGCAGCGGGACCACCGGCCTCAACAACTACTCGCCGGGCAGCGATATTTCGGCGGGCGCCGACTCGCCGATGAACCGGGGCCAGATGGCGGGCACCAGCGGGGGCGAGCGCGCGTCCGCCGGCATCGACGACGCCAACCGGTCCTCCCGCGACCACGGCAACAGCCTCGACGGCTGATCGCCACCGGCGGGCGCCGCGGTGGCGCCCACGTAGAATGGCGCATGACCGACGCCGTCGAATTCACCGATCTTCCCCTCGCGCCCGCGCTGTTCCAGGGCCTCGATGCCGCCGGCCACGTGCGCATGACGCCCGTGCAGGCACGCGCGCTGCCGCCCATGCTCGAGGGCCGCGACGCGCTGGTGCAGGCGCCCACGGGCAGCGGCAAGACGGTCGCCTTCGGCTTGGCCCTGCTGCACGCCCTGGACAGTTCGCGCAGCGGCGTGCAGGCGCTGGTGCTGTGCCCCACGCGCGAGCTGGCCGAGCAGGTCGCGCGCACGCTGCGCCGGCTGGCCACCGGCCTGCCGAACGTCAAACTGCTCACGCTCACCGGCGGCGTGCCGCTGGCGCCGCACCTGGCCTCGCTGGTGCACCCGCCCCATGTCGTGGTCGGCACGCCGGGGCGGGTTCTGGAACTCGTCGAGAAGGGCGCGCTGGATCTCTCCGGCGCGTCCACGGTCGTGCTCGACGAAGCCGACCGCATGCTCGACATGGGCTTCGAGGAACCGCTCCGCGCCATCCTCGCCGCGACGCCGCGACAGCGGCGCACGCTGCTGTTCTCCGCCACCTACCCCGAGCCCATCCGCGAGATGGCCCGCGCGGCCATGTCCGAGCCGGTGGAGATCCGCGTCGACGACGCGGCGCAGGCTCCCGACATCGAGCAGCGCTTCATCGCCGCCGAACCCGAGCGCAAGCTCGCCGCCCTGGCCGGGCTGCTGCTGGAACAGGGCGAAGGCAGCGCCGTGGTCTTCTGCAACATGCGCCGCGACGTGGACGAGGTCGCCGGCTCGCTCGCGCACTTGGGTTTCTCCGCGCTGGCGCTGCATGGCGACATGGAACAGCGTGACCGCGAGGAGGTGCTGGTGCGCTTCGCCAACCGCAGCTGCACGGTGCTGGTGGCCAGCGACGTCGCCGCGCGCGGGCTCGACGTGGAGGACGTCGCGCTGGTGGTCAACTACGACGTGCCGTCCGACGCCGACACCTATACCCATCGCGTCGGACGCACGGGCCGCGCGGGCCGGGCCGGGCGCGCGGCCACGCTGGTGTCCTCGCGCGAGGCCGGCCGCCTGCGGGCGCTGGAGGAACGGCTCGGCGCCCTGCCCGCGGCCGGGCGTGCGCCGGAGGTGCAGCTGCGCCCCGGCCTGGCCCCGCGCGCGGCGATGGCCACCCTGCGCATCGACGCCGGCCGGTCGGACAAGCTGCGCCCCGGCGACGTGCTCGGCGCGCTCACCGGCGAGGCCGGCCTGCCCGGCGAGGCCATCGGCAGGATCGACATCTTTCCCACCCGCACCTACGTCGCGGTGCGCGCAGGCCTGGCGACCAAGGCGCTCGAGCGGCTGCAGGCCGGGCGCATCAAGGGCCGCCGGTTCCGGGTGCGCAGGCTGTGAGCGGGAGCGAGGTCCACGCACCGCGCATCTGGGTCGACGCCGATGCCTGCCCCGGCGTGATCCGCGACATCCTCGTCCGCGCGGCCGAGCGCGCACGCATCCACACCACGTTCGTCGCCAACCAGTGGATACGCCTACCCGCCTCGAAGTGGCTGCGTTCGCTGCAGGTACCGGGCGGCTTCGACGTCGCCGACCAGGCCATCGTCGAGCGGCTCGCCGCGGGCGACCTCGTGGTCACGCAGGACATCCCGCTCGCGGCGCTGGCGATCGAGCGTGGCGCCGACGCGCTGCATCCGCGTGGTGAGCGCTATACGCGCGACAGCATCCGCGAGCGCCTGTCCATCCGTGACTTCATGGACGAGCTTCGCGGTGCCGGCGTGCAGACCGGCGGCCCGCCGGCGCTGCATGCCCGCGACCGCCAGGCCTTCGCGGCCGCGCTCGACCGCTGGCTCGCGCACCGCCCGCGCGTGGCCGACTGAACCCGAACCGGAATCGTCCCCATGCCCGTTTCCAAGTCCCGCCGCCATCCGAAGAAGCCCGCGCGCACGTCCGCCGGCGACGGCGCCACCCGCTCCATGCCCGCCCATGCGCACCTGCTCGACGCCACCGACCGCGTGATGGGGGGCATCGCGCTGCGCGACGAGGAATGGGTGGTGGTGCTCCAGGGCCGCGTGGTCGCCGCCACCGAGAGCGCGGGCCTGGCCATCGCCATGCTCCGGCACACCGCCACCCTGCTGTCGGGCGCGGGCCACGCCGTGCGCGTGGACACCTCCGAGACACTGCGCGCACGCGCGACGGAGGAAGGCGCGGCCGCCGGCAAGTCGCTGGACGACTACCTCGCCTACCTCGAAGCCGAGCGCGCGGAGCTCGCCCGCGATCGCGGCGGCAGCGACGTCCACAGCGCCTGATTTCACGGGCGATGCGCGCCCGCTGCGGCATCGTTCCGCCGATTTCGCAGCGTGGATGGCCATGGCCGAACAGAGCGCGGGCATCCTGCTCTATCGACGGGACCCGGACGGATTGCGCGTGCTCCTCGCGCATCCCGGCGGTCCGTTCTGGCATTCCCGCGATGCCGGCGCATGGTGCATCCCCAAGGGCCGCATCGAAGGCGGCGAGACGCCCGAGCAGGCCGCGCGGCGCGAATTCGAGGAGGAACTCGGCGCGCCGGCTTCGGGCGCGTTGCAGCCGCTCGGCCGGTTGCGGCAGAAGGGCGGCAAATGGGTCGAGGCCTTCGCGATGGAAGGCGACTTCGACCCCGACCGCCTCTACAGCAACTCCTTCCGCATGGAATGGCCGCCGCGCAGCGGGCGCTTCAGCCAGTTCCCGGAGGTCGACCGCGCCGCCTGGTTCGACCTCGACCAGGCGCGCGCGAAGATCCTCGAAAGCCAGTCGCCGCTGCTGGACCGCCTCGACACGCTCATCAACGGCGGGCCACTGATCTGAGCGCGCGCGCACGCCTCAGCGCAGCTGGCTGTCCTTGCTGCCGCGGCGGTTGTAGCCGGTGAACGCGGCCTCCTCGGCGTCGCGCAGCTCCTGGCAGGCCACGCACAGGCGCACGCCCGGCACCGCGCGGCGCCGTGCCTCGGGAATCGGCGCATCGCATTCCTCGCAGCGCGAGCGCCCCGGCCCGCTCGGCAGGCGCGCGCGTGCGCGCCTGATCGCATCGTCGACGGTGGCGTCGATCTGGTCCTGTACCGCCCCGTCTCCAGCCCATCCGGTCGCCATGGGATGCCCTCCGTATCGCGCGGCCAGCTTAGCGGCGGCCATCTGAACCGCGTGTCGGCCGGCTGCGCAGCGTACGGACCGCGCGAGTCGCCGTTCGCGTGGGGCTGTGTCCATCGCCGCCCTGCCGATGCGTTGCCGATGCATCGGCAGCCACCCGACGCGCCATCAGGACGCCTGCACCGCCGCGCCGCATGGCGACCCGGCCACACCGGCGCTACGGCGGGCCTACACTTGGCGATGGCTCACGTTCCCCGCGGCGGGCGGTGCGCCATGCGCATCGCCCCCTGCGTCGCTGCCGCGACAACGCAACGCAGCGGCCCACTGGCGCGCGCGGCGGCGCCTCCATAATCGTCAGGCGGCTCACCAGCGCCGGCCGCTGTTTTTCGGAGTCCCTGCGTGCACCACACCTCGCTCATTACCCTGCTCGTCGGCGGCATCGTGCTGGCCTTCGTGTTCGGCGCACTCGCGCAGCGCCTGCGGCTGCCACCGCTGCTGGGCTACCTGCTGGCCGGCGTCGCCATCGGCCCGTTCACGCCCGGATTCGTGGGCGATGCCGAACTCGCACCGCAGCTCGCCGAGATCGGCGTGATCCTTCTGATGTTCGGCGTGGGGCTGCACTTCTCCCTGGCCGACCTGATGAAGGTCCGGCGCATCGCGGTGCCGGGTGCAGCGGTCCAGATCGCCGTGGCGACCGCGATGGGCTGGGCGCTGGCCCGATGGCTGGGCTGGTCCCACGTGGCGGGCGTCGTGTTCGGCCTGGCGCTCTCGGTCGCGAGCACCGTGGTGCTGCTGCGCGCGCTGGAGGAACGCCACCTCGTCGACACCACCCGGGGGCAGATCGCCGTCGGCTGGCTCATCGTCGAGGACATCGCGATGGTGCTGGCGCTGGTACTGCTGCCGGTCCTGGCGGGCGACGCAACCGACCATGCGCGCATGCCGCTCTGGCAGGCGCTGGCGCTCACCTGCGCCAAGGTCGGAGGATTCGTCGCGTTCATGCTCGTGGTCGGACGGCGCGTGATTCCCTGGCTACTCGCGCGTGTCGTGCGCACGGGCAATCGCGAGCTGTTCACGCTGTGCGTCCTCGCCATCGCGCTCGGCGTGGCGTTCGGCTCCGCCAGCCTGTTCGGCGTCTCCTTCGCGCTGGGCGCCTTCTTCGCGGGCGTGGTGCTCAACGAATCGGAATTCAGCCACGAGGCCGCCAACGAAACGCTCCCGCTGCGCGATGCCTTCGCCGTTCTCTTCTTCGTCTCCGTGGGCATGCTGCTGGATCCGGCGATCCTGCTCGAGCGGCCCGGCGAGGTGCTCCTGACGGCGCTGATCATCATTCTCGGCAAGTCGATCGCCGCTTTCGCCATCGTCCGGGCCTTCGGCCGCGACACCAGCACCGCGCTGCTCATCGCCGCGAGCCTTGCGCAGATCGGCGAGTTCTCCTTCATCCTGGCCACGCTCGGGCTGCAGCTTGGCGTCCTGCCGCGGGAAGGCCAGGACCTCATCCTCGCCGGCGCGATCGTCTCGATCGTGGTCAACCCGTTCCTGTTCACCCTCCTCGACCGCCGCAAGGCAAGGCACGAACGCCGCGCGCGCGCCGCCGCGGACGCCCTGGCGCCTGTCCCCGACGGCACGTCGGGGCACGTGCTGGTCGTGGGCTACGGGCGCGTGGGGCGCGAACTCGCCCGGTTGCTCGGCGCGACCATGACCACGGTGGTGGTGGACGCCGACGCGCACCGGATCGACGAGGCGCGGCGCGACGGCCACTTCGCCGTGATGGGAAATGGCGCCGACGCGAGGACACTGCAGGAGGCGCGCGCGGCCGCCGCCGGCTTCGCGATCGTCGCGTTGCCGATGACGCTCGAGGCCGGGGCCGTGGTCGACAGCCTGCGGGCCGAGGCGCCCGCGATCACGATCATCGCGCGCACGCACAGCGATGAAGGCGCGGCCCACCTGATCGCACACGGGGCCGACGCGACGGTGATGGCCGAGAAGGAGCTCGCGCACAGCATCGTCGCGATGATCGAAGCCACGCCGGCCCGGCGCGGGCGTCGGCCGCTGCCGCCCGCTCCGGAGGTCCCCGCGTAACGGCCCGGTCGCGCGTGCGCGCAGCCTGCGCGCCATGGCGCATCCGCCGGTTATCTTGGCGCGCATGATGCCTGCCCTTCGTTCCCTGCGCCCCGTCGTCGCGGCCGTCCTCATGGTCCTCGCGCTGGCGGCCTGCCGCGACGACCGCCCGCCCCCGCCGGATCCGGCCACGGTGCGTGCGCGCATCGTCCGCCTGCTGCCCGTGGCCATTCCGGACCGCGCCGGCTGGTCCACCGACATCTACGCCGCCTTCGCCGCGCTGGAGATCGAGCCCTCGAAGGAGAACATCTGCGCGGTGCTCGCGGTCACCGAGCAGGAATCGACCTTCAACCCGGACCCGCCCGTGCCCGGCCTCGGCCGCATCGCGGTCGCCGAGATCGAAAAGCGCGCCGCGCGCGTGGGCGTGCCGAGCCTGGTGGTGCGCGGCGCGCTCAAGCTCGATTCGCCGGACGGACGCACCTGGGAGCAGCGCCTGGCCTCGGCGCGCACCGAGCGCGAGCTCAGCGAGATGTTCGAGGAGCTGGTCGATTCCGTGCCGCTGGGACGACGCCTGCTGGGCGACTCCAACCCCGTCCGCACCGGCGGCCCCATGCAGGTCAGCATCGCCTTCGCCGAGGCGCACGCGCGCGACCGGCCCTATCCCTACGTGCCCGACGGCTCGATCCGGCGCGAGGTCTTCACCCGCCGGGGCGGCATGTACTTCGGCATCGCCCACCTGCTGGGCTACCCGGCGTCCTACGAGCGCATGCTCTACCGCTTCGCCGACTTCAATGCCGGCTGGTACGCCAGCCGCAACGCGGCCTTCCAGCGCGCCCTGTCGATCGCGTCGGGGATTCCGCTCGACCTCGACGGCGACCTGATCGTGCACGGCAGCGATGCCGTCGGGGCCACCGAGGCGGCCGCGCGCGCGATCTCCACGCAGATCGACATGAGCCATGGCGCGATCCGCCGCGCACTGGAACGGGCCAACAGCCAGCGTTTCGAGCGGACGGACCTGTACGAGCGCGTCTATGCCATGGCCGAGCGCATCGGCGGCAGGGCGCTGGAGCGCGCGCACGTCCCGCACATCCGCCTGCAGAGCCCGAAGATCAGCCGGCGCCTCACCACCGAGTGGTTCGCCACCCGCGTGGACGCGCGCTACCGGCGCTGCATCGCCCGGGCCGCGCCGCTCTGGGGCTGATGCGCGCTCAGGCCATCACCACACGGTCGCGCCCGCCGCTCTTGGCCGCGTAGAGCGCCTCGTCCGCACGCCCCAGCAGCGTGGCCACCGCCTCGCCGCTGCGCGCGAGCGCCACGCCGATGGACACGGTCACCGGCGAATGCCGCACCCGGATCGTTTCGCGCACGGCGCGGCCGAGCCGTTCGGCCACATCGCGCGCCTCCTGCTCGCTGGTGGCCGGCATGACCAGCACGAATTCCTCGCCGCCGTAACGGAAGAGGCGGTCCTGTGGACGCGTCAGCCGGCGCACCAGCGCCGCGAACTCCACCAGCACGCGGTCTCCCGTCGCATGGCCGTGGCGGTCGTTGACGACCTTGAAGTGGTCCAGGTCCATCAACGCGACCGCCGACTCGCCGGCATCGGCCGCCAGCAGGGGAAGCAGCGCTTCGTCGAGGCCCCGCCGGTTGCCCGCGCCGGTGAGCGGATCGCGGCTGGCAAGCCCTTCGAGGCGCAGGCGCAGCGATTCGACATGGGTCGTGGTCACCCGGGCGACCATGAAGGTGAGCACCAGCGAGATCGACGCCGAAGCCGCCGTTTCCCGGTCGGCCCCGGCGAACAGCAGGATCGACGCGTAGGCCACGCCCGTACCGGCGATCACCGAGGCCGGCCGCGGCGCGGTCACCGCGAAGGTGCCGAGGATGATCGGGAACAGCCAGGGGATGCCCGAGGCGCCCAGCAGGTGGATGCGCGCCAGCGAGCAGGCCATGCTCACCGCGGCCATGAACATGCCGACGGCGGTCGAATCGCCGCGGACCCGCCGCCAGGCGAGCGCTGCGACGAAGGCCAGGGCCCAGCCCAGGTCGATCGCGCCGATGGCGTCCTGCCCCGCCGCGAAGCGCAGCAGCCCGAAGCCCGACAGCACCACGATGCCGAGCAGGCCCAGCCGCAGGCGCAGGGCGCCGCGGAAGGCCGAGTCGATCTCGCGGATGGTGGACGGGTTCAGGGGGGCTCCTCGCCGCGGTGCGCAGCCGACACGGCGACGCGCATCGAGGCGAGGTTATCGGCCCCCGCCTGCCGCACCGCAGACGCGCGCGCGGGACTGGGACGGCGTCCGCAGTGCCGGATGCCGGCCATTCATGGAGACCGGCCCGGCCGTGCCCCGCGCGTCACCGAAAGGCCGATCAGGCGGGAAACCACGATCGCCACGTAGCCGATGCCCGCGGCCTGTTCGAGCATGACCAGCACCCGCGCGGGGGCCGACAGCGGCAGGATGTCGCCATTGCCCACGCCCGAGAGCGTCGAGAAGCTCAGGAACAGCAGCTCCAGCCAGCTTCGCGCCCGCTCCGGCTCGACCGCGCCGGTGAAGCTGCCCGGGTACCAGGCCTGGCAGACGAAGTACGCGTAGGCAAAGCCCCAGGCCAGCAGGGTGAAGGTGGCGCCGGTGGCGAACAGTTCGTCCCGGGTGACCCGGTGATCGGCCAGCATGTAGGCGATCAGGCTGCCGGCTGCATAGAAGTACAGCGCGGCCTCCAGCAGCGCGGCCCACGCGACCAGTTCCGGGCGGTCGCTGGCGATGGATACGGCCGAGAGCAGGATGGCCGGCGTCGCCAGCGTCCAGGCGATCCAGTTGGCCGCCGCGCTCCGGCTGACCACCCAGACCGCCAGCGGCACGACCACCACGGCCACCGCACCGAGCAGCACGCGCCCGGACGGCGTGCCGTCGACCAGCGGATACAGCAGCAGGCTCAGCAGCTGCGCCGCCAGCAGGAGGGCGGAGGGATGGCGCGCCGCGCGCGCGATGAGGGAGCGTCGAACGTGGGATGGCATCGGGAAGGGACCGCCTGGACCGCATGCATGATGGCCCCGGCGGCGCGCCAGGCGCGTGAGTCGGGCGGCGCCGCGCTACCCGGCCGGCTCGCGGCCGCCTTTCACCCGGCCGGGACGGCCGGCGTCGATGATCGGAGGCCGGAACGTCATCGAGGAAGAGTCATGCGCGAGCAGGTGCAGCCCGGCCACATGGTTTTCGTGGCCGACGGCGAGATGGGCGTGGGCGGCGTGCGCGAAGTGCGCGGGTCGGAGATGGTCGTCAACATCCAGAACGCGGGCGACTTCGTGCTGCCGATGAGCGCCGTGCGCGACGTGCACGACGGCAAGGTGGTGCTCGACCTGCAGAAGCTCGACGCGCCGGTGCTGGAGGCGCTGCGCCACGTGCACGACGCGGAACTGCCCGAGTTCGCCGTGCTCGACCCCCGCGACGGCACGCCCGATGCCGCAGGCCGCCATTGAGGCCCCGGTTCAGCGGACGCGGCGCGCGCTGCCGGTAACCTTGGCGGCCCCGCCTGGCCCACGCGAGATCCCGATGCTGCGCACCGCCCTGCTCCTCACCCTCGCCTTCGCCGCAGCAGCGGTCACGCCCGCCCACGGCAGCAGCTTCGCCGGCACCACGGGGGGCACCACGGCCAACGGCGCGTCCAACACCTCCGGCAGTACCTCGGGCGACGACAAGATCGTCCGCGAGGCCCGCGACGACGCCGCGGCCTTCGTCGCCAGCCAGGGCCGCGTGCGCGGCGCGCGCCTGGAGGCCGCCCTGCGCACGCTGCGCGAGGGCCACGCGCAGGCGCGCGAAGCCTCCGACATGGAACTGGCGCGCGCCATCCTCGCGCGCTGACGGCACGCGCCGGCCGTGCGGCTGCTGCCGACCGCCGCACTGGCGTTCGCGCTGGCGCTCGCGCCCCGCGGCGCGCATGCGGTCGACGTCCATCACGAAGGCACGCTGACGCAGCCGCAACGCGCTGCCGCGCACGCGCTCGCATCCGATGTCCTCGCCCGGCTGCCCACGCGATGGCGCGAGGCGCTGGGCCCGCGCGTCGAGCTGCACTGGCGCGACGACCTGCCGCCGGGGGTGCACGGCCGCACGCTGCCCGGCCGGGTGCTGCTGCGGCGGGCACTGCTCGACGCTCCGCCCTCCAACGGCACGCCCCATCCCGCCGCGGCGGCGCTGCTGCACGAGCTCGCCCATGTGCTCGACCGCGGCCGCGCCGGCGGCCTCTCGCGCGACCCGCGCCTGCTGGACCTCGGCGGCTGGCAGCGGGGTGCGCTGGCCGGCCGCAAGGCGCGCACGACGTTCCGCGACCGCTCGCCGGATCCCTACGAGGCGACGAACCCGCGCGAGTTCGTCGCGGTGAACCTCGAGCACTTCGTGCTCGATCCCGAGTACGCCTGCCGCCGCCCGGCGCTCGCGCGCCATTTCGCAGCGCGCCTCGGGGCCGCGGCGTCGGCGCGCGACTGCGCGCCGGGCCAGGTGTTCGTGCAGGCCGACAGTGCGCCCGCCGAGGTCTCGCCGCTGGTCGGGATCGACGCCTCGCGCGTCGCCGGCGTGGACGTGCTGCTGGCCGAGCCGGCCGCGGCGGTTATGAGCCGCTGGGGCCACGTCATGCTGCGCCTGGTGGTGTGCGCGCCGGGCCGCGCGCCGGGGCCGGACTGCCGCCTCGACCTCGCGCATCATCGGGTGCTGTCCTTCCGCGCGTTCGTCGACGACGTGCAGGTCTCGGGCTGGCGCGGCCTGGTGGGCTCGTATCCCTCGCGGCTGTTCGTGCTGCCGCTCTCGCAGGTGGTCGACGAGTACACGAAGGTGGAGCTGCGCGGGCTGCGTTCGGTGCCGCTGCGGCTATCGAAGGACGAGGTCGAAGGCCTGCTCGAGCAGGCCGCGCAGGTGCACTGGAGCCACGACGGGCGCTACCGCTTCGTCACCGACAACTGCGCCACCGAAACCTGGCGGCTGCTGCGCGACGGCGTGCCGCGGCTGGGCGCGCTGCGTCTGGCCAGCCTGACGCCCACCGGCCTCGTGGCGCGCCTGGAGCGCTCAGGTGTCGCCGATGCCTCGGTGCTGGCCGACCGCGGCTCGGCCCTGGCGCGCGGGCACTACTTCGAATCGCAGGCGACGCAGTACCGGGCGATGTTCGAGGCCGCGCGCACCTCGCTGCCGCTGCCCGCACGCGACGTGCAGGCCTGGCTCGACATGCCGCCGCGGCGCCGCGCGCCCTGGATCGCGCAGGCCGACCTGCGCGCGGCCGCGGCGCTGCTGGTGCTCGAAGGCGCGGCCCTGCGGCGCGCCGAGCTGCGCGCGCGCGATGCGGTGCGCCGACGTCTGGCGAAGGCGCAGGCCGCGCCCGCGGGGCGTGGCGATGCACTGGAAGCACTGCGCATCGCCGACCGGCTCACCCGGCCCGCCGCGCTGCTGCCCGGGGGTTATGGCCTTCCCCAGCAGCGCGAGCGCGAGCAGCTCGCGCGCGACGCGGTCGCCCTGGCGGCGCAGTGGCGCGAGGCCAGCGCACGCCTGCATGCACGGGCGCGCGACTGGCTGCCGCGCGGTGAGCGCGAGGCGCTGGAGGCTTCGGAATCGAACCTCGCCCAGCTGGGCGCCCGCATCCGCACCCTGCATCGACAGGCCGGCGGTATGGAACTCGGGCGCGAGGGGCAATAGCCGCATCGAAGCCTCCTCGCGTCCAGCCGAGGGCGATGCACGGGCGTGCTAGTCGTCCTCGTCCAATACCTCGTCGTCGTCCAGCATCGCCATGTCGGCCTCCTCGCGCGGGTCGGCCGGCTCCAGCAGCGTGTAGTCGTCGACATCCCGGCTGCGGATGCGACGCGAGACCGGATAGGCCTCCAGGCCGGGCTGGCGCATGCGTGCGAGGAAGCGCGAGGGCAGCAGCGGCCCGGCGATCCAGGCGCGCACCTCGTCGGCAGGCAGGAACACCGGGCCATCGGGCACCAGCGGTGGCGGGATCGCGGCGTTCGGGGCGGTGAGCACGGTGAAGGTGTGCAGCTGCGGCGCGTGGGCAGGCCAGCGGTCCCAGAGCCCCGCGGCGAACAGCACGCCGCCGTCGCGCGGCTGGATGAAGTAGGGGCGTGCCGGCCGCGTCTGGCGGTCCCACTTGTAGTAGCCCGTCATCGGCACCACGCAGCGTCGCGATTCCCAGGCACGGCGGTAGATGCGGCTCGACGGCGCGCGCTCGAGCCGCGCGGTCACCGTCGTGTACTTGGTTTCGGGAAGTTTCGACCAGCTGGGCACCAGCCCCCAGTCGAAGTCCTACACCGCCAGCCCCTCGCCGCGGTCGAGGATCACCGCCGCCGGCTTGCGGACGGCGATGTTGTAGCGCTCCGGCGCGGCCGCCAGCGCATCCACGACAGACGGCCCGAGCATCGCGGGTAGCGCCTCCGGCACGAAAGCCTGCACGAACCGCCGCATGGCCTCAGCCTGCCGCCCGGGATGGGGTGGCCGGTGGCAGATTGCGCAAGCCTCGCCCGGGGATGTGCATGCAGGGCGGGATAGCACCGCGCGGGTGAGGCGTGCGTCGTCCGTTCCACCCTGACCGCGCGAAGGCGATGCCGGCGCCGCCATGCCGGCAGTGGCGCGCCCGCCGCCGTATGCTCGGCGTTTTCCACGGGAGCCGCCCATGCATCGCCTGATGCCCGCCACCGCGCTGCTCGCCCTCGCCCTCGCCGGCTGCCAGACCGTGGCCGCGCCCGACGCCCCGGCGGGCGCATCCGCGCAGTCTCCACAGGCCGGCGCCGACGCGCGCTTTGCCGACATTTCCGGGCGCTGGCTCGATGGCTGGATGCAGTTGAACCCGGTCGCGGCCACGCAGCTCGGCGACCACCGTTTCGACGACCGCATCGACGACCTCGGCGAGGCCGGCCGCAAGCGCCAGGCCGACTTCAGCCGCGCCCTGCTCGCGGAACTCGAGGCCCTCGACGCCTCGACGCTGTCGCGCGAGAACCAGGTCGACGCGCTGATCCTGCGCAACCAGCTGCGCTCGGACCTCTGGCATCTGGAAACGTTCCAGGGCTGGGCACGCGACCCGCAGGTCTATACGGGCCTGGCCGGCGGCGCCATCTACAACCTGATGGCGCGCGAGTTCGCGCCCATGCCGCAGCGCCTGAAGTCGGCGACCGCGCGCATGGAGAAGCTGCCGCAGCTGTTCGCGCAGATGCGCGGGAACCTCGACCCCGCGCGCGTGCCGAAGATCCATGCCGAGACGGTGGCGAAGCAGCACGCCGGCATCCTCCAGCTGATCGAGCAGTTCATTCTGCCCAATGCCGGCCAGCTCCAGGGCGCCGACCGCCAGCGCCTCGACGCCGCGGTCGCCAACCTGCGCACGGCCGTCGCCGAGCACCAGAAATGGCTGGACGGCACGCTGGTGCCGAATGCGAAGGGCGAGTGGCGCATCGGCGCTGCGCTCTACGACCAGAAGCTGCAGTTCGCGCTCATGTCCTCGCTCTCGCGCGCGGAGATCGGGCAGCGCGCACGCGCCGAACTGGCGCGCGTGCGCGACGAGATGTACGGCATCGCGCGGCAGGTGCTCGCCGGCCGCAGGGGCGCGCCGGCCACGCCGGAAAAGCCCAGCGACGGGCAGCGCCAGAAGGCCATCGAGGCCGCGCTGGAACTGGCCTATGCCGAGCGCCCTGCCCGCGACCGCGTGGTGGACGAGGCGCGCGCCGCGCTCGAGCAGGCCACCGCGTTCGTCAAGGCCAGGGACCTCGTCACCGTGCCCCCGGACCCGGTCAGGATCATCCTGATGCCCGAGTTCCAGCAGGGCGTGGCCGTGGCCTATGCCGACTCGCCGGGCCCGCTCGACAAGGGGCTCGACACCTACTACGCCATCTCGCCCATCCCCAAGGACTGGACCGACGCGCAGACCGACTCGTACCTGCGCGAATACAACTCGCGGATGATCCACCTGCTCAGCATCCACGAAGCCATGCCGGGCCATTACCTGGAGGGCGCGCATTCGGCGCGCCATCCGTCGATCCTGCGCGGCGTGCTGCGTTCGGGGCTGTTCGCCGAAGGCTGGGCGGTCTACACCGAGGACATGATGGCCGACGCCGGCTACCTCGACGGCGACCCGCTGTTCCGCCTCGTGCAGCTGAAGTTCTACCTGCGCACCATCGCCAACGCGATCCTGGACCAGGGCGTGCATGTCGACGGCTGGAGCCGCGAGCAGGCCATGCACCTGATGATGCACGACACCTTCCAGCAGGAACGCGAGGCCGCCGGCAAGTGGGTGCGCGCGCAGCTCACCAGCGCGCAGCTGCCGACCTACTTCGTGGGCAGTGCCGAGCACTTCGACATGCGTCGCGCGGTGGAGGCCAGGCTGGGCGAGCGCTTCGACCTCAAGGCCTACCACGACGGGGTGCTCTCGCACGGCGCCCCACCCGTGCGCTTCGTGCGCCAGCTGATGCTCGGCGAGCCGATCCGCTGACGGCCGGTGTCACGCCCCGCGAACGCGCGCGGCGGTATGTTCGCGTCGCCAGGGAACCAAGCGAAGGGCCGAGGTCCGGAGCGAGTCCCTGACGAAGAAGGCCCGGAACTGGCGCGAAATGCGCCGCCGGGCCTTCACCTTTTCGGGGCTTGGGCAGACCCGGGCCGCGCGCACGCGGCCCGGGCCGACGCGCCTTCAGCCACGCGGCCCGCCCATCACCGGCAGGATGGCGCCGTTGACGTAGGAGCCCGTCACCGGCGATGCGAGGAAGACGTAGGCCGGCGACAGCTCCTCGGGCTGCGCGGGCCGCCCCATGTCGCTGTCCTCGCCGAAATGCGCGACCTCCTCCGCCGGCCGGTCGGCCGGGTTGAGCGGCGTCCACACCGGGCCCGGCGCCACCGCATTCACGCGGATGCCGCGCTCAAGCAGGTTGCTGGCCAGCGACATCGTGAACGCGTCGATCGCGCCCTTGGTCGCCGAGTAGGCCAGCAGCTTCGCATTGCCGAAGCGGGCGGTCTCGGACGAGGTATTGATGATGCAGGCGCCGCGCTTCATGTGCGGCAGCGCCGCGCGCGCCATGTGGAAGTAGCCGCCGATGTTGGTTTCCAGCGTCTCCTTGAGCAGCGCGTCGCTCACGTCCTCCAGCGAATCGGTGTGCTGCTGGAAGGCGGCGTTGTTGACCAGGATGTCGAGCCGGCCGAACTCGTCCACCACCTGCCGCACCGCGCGCTCGCAGAAGGCCGGGTCCTTCACGTCGCCGGAGATGGTGATGCAGCGGCGGCCTTCGGCTTCCACGTGGCGGCGCGTGGCCTCGGCGTCCTCGTGCTCGTCGAGGTACATCACGGCCACGTCGGCGCCCTCGCGCGCGAACAGCACGGCCACGGCACGCCCGATGCCGGAATCGCCGCCGGTGACGATGGCGACCATGTCCCTGAGCTTGTCGCTACCCAGGTAGCCGGGCGCAAGGAAGCGGGGCTCAAGCTCCAGCTCGTGCTCGTTGCCCGGCTTCTGCAGATGCTGCTTCGGCATGCGTTCCGGCTGCTCGCGGTCACCGGCCTGCACGGGCGACTTGCCCTCGCCATCGCCGCCGGACCCGGCATCCTTCTCGTCGATCACCCGCTGGATCGCGCGCTGGCGATCGGCCGCCCGCTCGGCATCGCGGCGGGCGTCATCGGCTCGGCTGCTGCCCATGCTGTCCTCCTGTCGACCTGTGGATGCGCACAGCTTGCGCCGCGGGCATCCAAGGCGTCGTGAGGAGACGCGCTCAGTTCGGGCGCGTGAGCAGGCTCTCGGCCACGTCGACCACCTCGCGCAGCTGCTCGGGCTTCTTGAGCACGGTGCAGCCGTAGCGCTCCTGCAGCCGCTCGATGGAGGCCAGGTCGCCCAGCGAGGAGAAGACGATGACGCGCGGACGCTCGTCCATCTGGTCCATGGCCGAGAGCATTCCCCAGCCGTCCACGTCCGGCATCATCAGGTCGGAAACGACCAGGTTGGGCCGCAGGCCCGACTGCATCATGCGCAGCGCGACCTCGCCCGACTCGGCCTGGAACACCGTGTGGCCTTCCAGCTCGAGCAGGTCCGCCAGCATTTCGCGTACGCGCGCGTTGTCGTCCACGACGAGGATCTTGGTTTCCATGGGGCACGGCCGGTTGGGATGCGTCATTGGTAGCGCAGCGACTATTCAACGCGCGTGAGGCCGGCCTAAGCGCGCACCGCCATCACCAGGCCCAGGACCACCAGCAGCAGTGCCGCCCACCACGCCACCAGGCCGATCCGGGCCGGCAGGCTGCCCTGCCTCCAGATGGATGGAGTGGTTTCGGGACGAGCGCCGATCCTGAACAGCAGCAGCGCGAGGGCGAAGAGGAACAGGCCGGCAATGACCGGCAGGAAGGTGGACAGCAAGTGGAGCCCCTGGATCGCAGTGGCGCGCACCCTGACACCGCCGCCGTGACGCGGCGGTGTGTGCGCCGGGTCAGCCTGCGGGCGTCAGGCGCGCGTGGATCTCCGGGAGCATCATCGTGGCGGCCGAGCCGTACCACGGGTGGTACTCGGCCACCATCCCGCCTTCGCGGATGACGGGGTCGGATTCCGTCAGCCGCCGCGCCTCGTCGACGCCCTCCACGGCCAGCACGAACAGGCCGCGCCAGCCGGCCGGATCGGAGACGAACCGCCCGGCCAGGACCCGCTTGCCCTCCTTGGTCAGGCGTTCCATGTTCGCGAAATGGCCGGCGAACATCGCCGCCTCCCCGTCCGGCATCCGCCGCGGGCCGGTCTTGAGCACCGCGAGCACGTAGCGGCGCATGCGTTCGCATCCGCTCCCAGGCGGCTCGCCAGCGCCGCGTCGAAGGTGGCGGGGCCGGCAGGCGCCTTGGCCGGTCCGGCGGCGCCGGCATGGGTGGCGATCGCGCCGGCAAGGAGGACGGCAAGGCCGGTGCAGGCAAAGGGTCGCGGCATGGCGGCGGCCTTTCGGGAGATGGATTAGAACGATACCGCCGTGGCTCAGCGCAGGCGCGTGCCGAAGATGCGGTCGCCCGCATCGCCCAGGCCCGGGAGGATGTAGCCCTGCTCGTTGAGGCGCTCGTCCACCGATGCCACCACGACCTCCACGTCCGGATGCGCGGCCTCCAGCGCACGCAGGCCCTCGGGCGCGGCCACCAGGCACAGCGCCTTGATGCGCCGCGCGCCGGCGGCCTTCAGCATGTCGACGGTCGCCACCAGCGTGCCGCCGGTGGCCAGCATGGGATCGAGCACCAGCGCGATGCGGTCGGCCATGCCGCCGACGAGCTTCTCGTAGTAGCTCACCGCCGCCAGCGTCTCCTCGTCGCGCTGCAGGCCCACCACGCTCACCTTGGCGGCCGGCACGAGTTCGAGCACGCCGGGCAGCATGCCCAGGCCCGCGCGCAGGATGGGAACCAGCGTGACCTTGCGGCCCTTGATGCGCCGCACGCGCACGGGGCCCGCCCAGCCCTGCTCCACGTGCTCCTCGGTGGGCAGGTCGGCGGTGGCCTCGTAGGTGAGCAGCGTGGCCACCTCGGAGGCGAGGTCGCGGAACTCCTTGGTGCTCAGCCCGGCCCGGCGCATCAGGCCAAGCTTGTGCTGGACGAGCGGGTGGCGCACTTCGGTGACTTTCATGGCAGGCGTCGCGGCGGAAACGGCACAAGTCTGCACGATCGCCTTGACCCCCTGCAGGCGCGCGGCGCGCTACACAGGATCCCCCCGGCCGATGCGCGAGGCGCGATGCGAACCCCCGGCGAGCCCGTGCACGGGCAGACCTATCCCTTCGATTTCGTGACGCTCGAGCCGCGCCCGGAAGCGCCGCGCACGCTGGCGGTGCTTCTGCACGGCGTGGGCGGCAACGAGACGCAGCACGCGGCACTCGGCGACCGCCTGCCGCAGGACACGCTGGTGGCGATGCCACGCGGCCAACGCACGATCAGCGGCGACCGCCTCGGCTGGTTCCGCGAGGGGCTGAGCGAGGACGGCCCGCAGGTGGTGGAAGACGAGGCCGAGGAGGCCCGCGCGCGGCTGGTGGAGTTCGTGCAGCGGCTCCAGGAGCGCTTCGACGTGCCGCCCGCGCGCACGGTGCTGGCGGGCTTCAGCCAGGGCGGCATGCTGGCGGCGGCGGCCGCGCTGACCGCGCCGGGCCTGGTGGCCGGCTTCGCGATGGCGGGCGGGCGGATCATGCCCGAGCTGGTGCCGCGGCTTGCGCACGACGGCGCGCCCGCGGAACTCCACGCGCTCATCGTCCATGGACGGCATGACGACGTACTGCCGGTGGACTGGGCCACGCGCGCCGCCGACCGGCTCGCCGGGCTCGGCATCGCGTGGGAACTGCGGCTGCATGAGGCGGGCCACGAGCTCACCGCGGCCATGGAGCAGGACATCGCCACATGGTTCGCCTCGGCGGATCGCCCGTGGATGCGCGCCGACGCCGGTGTCGCGGGCGTCAGGCCTTGCGCAGGAAGCAGGTCTTCAGCACCAGGCCCTTGATGCGGTCGGAGTTGCCCTCGATGTGCCCGGCATCGCCCTCGACGAGGCGGATGCCGCGGATCAGCGTGCCCTGCTTGAGCGGGATCGAGCTGCCACGCACCTTGAGGTCCTTGATGACGACGACGCTGTCGCCCTCGGCGAGTGCGTTGCCATTGCAGTCGCGAACGACCGTCGCGCCCTCGGCCGCCGCGTCGCCCATTCGTGTGCGCAGTCGGGGCAGACGAACACGGCGCCGTCCTCGTAGGTGTGGGCCGAGCCGCAGGCCGGGCAGGACCGGTACGTGGACATCGCGGGCGCTCGCTGGAACCAGCGCGCAGTGTAGGGCCTGTCACGAAGGACGACGGCGGCGCATGGCCGCCGTCGTCACGTCGCAGGGCGGGCGAAGCCCGCGCCGGTCACCAGATGCGCACGCGATCCTGCGGCGCGACGTACAGCGGGTCCTTCTCGGTCACGCCGAAGGCCTCGTACCAGGCGTCGACGTTGCGCAGCGGCGCGAACGCGCGGATCTGTCCCGGCGAGTGCGTGCCGTTGACCAGCTGCTGGCGCAGCGCGTCGTCGCGCCACAGCGTGCGCCAGACCTGCGCCCAGCCCATGAAGAAGCGCTGCTCGCCCGTGAACCCGTCCAGCACCGGCGCGGGCTTGCCACCCAGCGAACGCCGGTAGGCCTCCAGCGCGATGGTGATGCCACCGAGGTCGCCGATGTTCTCGCCCATCGCCACCTTGCCGTTGATGCGCATGCCCGGCAGCTGCGGGAACTCGTAGCTCTCGTACTGCGCGCCGAGCTTGGCGGCCTGCGCCTCGAACTTGGCCGCGTCCTCGCTCGTCCACCAGTCGCGCAGCAGGCCCGCGCCGTCGGACTTGCGGCCCTGGTCGTCGAAGCCGTGGATGATCTCGTGGCCGATCACGCCGCCGATCGCACCGTAGTTCACGGCCGGGTCGGCATCCGGGTCGAAGAACGGCGGCTGGAGGATCGCGGCCGGGAAGACGATCTCGTTCTTCACGGACGAGTAGTAGGCATTGACCGTCTGCGGCGTCATGCCCCACTCGCCCTTGTCGACCGCCTGGCCGATGCGCGCGCGATCGTAGTCCCACTCGAACTTCGCGGCACGCTCGGCATTGCCGAACACGTCGCCGCCGACGATCTTCAGGCCGCTGTAGTCACGCCACTTGTCGGGGTAGCCGATCTTCAGGCCGAATCCCTCGAGCTTGGCCAGCGCTTCCTTGCGCGTGTCGGCGCCCATCCACTCCAGCGCGTTCAGGCGCGTGCGCATGGCCGCCTTCACGTTGGCGACGAGGGCGTCCATCTTCGCCTTGGCATCGGGCTTGAAGTAGAGCTGCACGTAGTCGCGGCCGATGGCCTCGCCCATCGCGGCCTCGGCGAAGGCCACGCCGCGCTTCCAGCGCTCGCGCTGCTCCGGCTGGCCCGAGAGGAACTTCGAACGGAACTCGAACTCGGCATCCACGAAGGCCTTCGACAGCAGCGGCGCGGCCTGGTCGGTGGTGTGGAAGGCCTGCCAGGCCTTGAGCGTGTCGAGGTCGGCGGCGGCGAAGATCGCGGCGATCTTCGGGAAGGCGCTGTCCTGGCGCAGGACCACGCGGGGGGTCGACTCCACGCCCGCGGCCTTGAAGTACGTCGCCCACGGGAAGCCCGGCGCGCGGGTCGCGAGCTCGGCGGTGGCGACGGGGTTGTAGGTCTTGTCGCGGTTGCGGCTCTCGGCGCGGGTCCAGTGCGCTTCGGCGATCTTCGTCTCCAGCGCGAGGATGGCGGCGGCGTTCTCGGCCGGCTTCGGCCAGCCCGCCAGCCCGAGCATCTGCGCGATGTAGGCCTGGTAGCGCTCGCGCTGCGGCGCGAACTTCTCGTCCAGGTACATCTGGCGGTCGCCCAGGCCCAGGCCCGACTGGCTCATGTAGAGCGTGTAGCGGTCCGGATCCTTCTGGTCGTCGGAGACGCCGATGCCGAAGAAGCTGCGGCCGAAGCCGGCGTTGGAGCGGCCCATCAGCGCGGCGATGTCGTCCTTGCTCCCGGCCTTGCGGATCGCGTCGAGCGAGGGCTGCAGCGGCTTGGCGCCGAGCTTCTCGATCGTCGCCTCGTCCATGAAACCGCGGTAGAGCGCGGAGATCTTGGCCTGGTCGCCGCCGGTGGCGGGGTCGGCCAGCGGGTAGCTCTCCACCAGCTGGCGCACGCGTGCTTCGGACAGGTCGCGCAGCACGGCGAAGCCGCCGTAGCTCGAGCGGTCGGCCGGGATGGGCGTGTTCTTCGCCCAGGTTCCGTTGACGTAGCCGAAGAAGTCGGTGCCCGGCTTGACGCTGGTGTCCATGCCATCGGTGTCGATGCCCCAGCGACCCAGGCGCTTGGCTTCGATGGCGGTGGCGGTCGCGGCACCGGAGCCGGCGCCGCTGTCGTCGGCATAGAGCGCGCGCAGGTCGCAGGCGGCGTCGAGGCAGCCCTCGGACTCGTCGGCATGCAGCGGGGCGGCGAGCGCGAGCGCGGCGCCGGTGGCCAGTGCGAGCAGGGTCTTCTTCAAGTCGGTTCTCCCGGCGCCGTGAGTGGCGCGTGACGACCGTCGAGGATACGGCGCGCCCCCGCCCATGGACCTAGGCCGGAAGTCCCGGATGGCCGCCGGCGCGCCAACGGTTCAGGCGGACGCCGCGCTCCCGGCGCCCCGGCCCCGTGGCGCGCACGCGTCCCTCACCCCGACGGCCGCATAAGGCGGATATCGCCGGCGCGACCTGCGACCCGCGCACGGCGCCCTTTCCGGATGCCGCATCGAACCGGATCCCTGCGCGCGGCCGGTCCGCCGGCCGCGCCACGCGCCCGCAGCCACGGAGTACGCCCGATGAACGCCCTCCCGCCCCTCGTTGCCCTGCTCGCCCTCGCGCTGACCGCCTGCGCCACCTCCGGCGACGAGCCGCCGCCGGCCCGCGTGGGCACCACCTCGAATGCGCCCGCGGGCGCGGCGGCGGCGGCGGCCGCGGGCAGCCGCGCGGTCGGCGCCTATGGCGCGGTCGGCACGTCCGACGACGTCCGCGGCCGCACCAGTTCCAGCAGCGCCTCGCAGCTCAGCGGCCGGGCGACGATGGCAGGCAGCGATTCGGGAACGTCGCGCGACGTGTCGGACGACGACGAGGAAGAACCGCCACGCTGAGGATCGGTTCGCGAAACGCGGCTGCGGCAGGTCGTCGCGGCCGCGTGCGCGGGGTCGGCGCGCGCCGCGTCAGCCGCGGTGGCCACCCGCGCTCCCGCCACGCAGCACGCGGTCGAACAATGCCATCGCACGCTTCCAGGCCTCGCGGGCGGCGGCCTCGTCGTAGCGGGGCGTGGTGTCGTTGTGGAAGCCGTGCTGGGTGCCGGGTGGCTGGTAGAGCGCATAGCGCACCCCCGCCCGCTCCAGTGCCGTGCGATAGGCCGGCCAACCGGCATTGATGCGCTCGTCGTTGGCCGCCAGCACCACCAGCAGCTCGGCGCGGATCCTGGGCACGTCTTCCACCGGCGGGGCGCTGCCATAGAAGGGCGCGGCAGCCAGCACGTCGCGACGCTGCACGGCCAGGAAATTGGCCATGCCGCCGCCGTAGCAGAACCCGATGACGCCCAGACGGCCATTCCCGCCCCGGATCCTGACCAGCATGTCCGTCGCGGCCAGGAAGTCCTGCCGGGTTTTGGCCTGGTCGAGCTTCGCGAACGCGGCGCGGGCCTGGTCCTCGTCGCCGGGGTAGCCGCCCAGCGGGAAAAGGGCATCGGGTGCGAAGGCGATGTAGCCCTCCAGCGCCAGCCGTCGGGTCACGTCCTCGATGTGCGGATTCAGCCCGCGGTTCTCGTGCACGACCAGCACCACGGGCAGGCTGCCCCGGGCCTTCGCCGGTCGCACGAGATACCCGCGACCCGTGCCGTATCCCTTGGGCGAGGGGAACTGGACGTAGCGCGCATCCAGGCGCGCATCGTCCGGCGCCACCTGGCGCGCTTCGGCGAACCGCGGGCTCAGTGCAGCCAGCAGGCCGGCGGCGGTGGTCGCACCCACGGCGAAGCGCGCCGCGCCGGACAGGAACTCGCGCCGGTCGATCAGCCCGTGCACGTAGCGGTCGAAAAGGCGGAGGACTTCGGGATGGAAATCGTCGGCGGTCTTTCGCGTGGCCATGGGGCGGCTCCGTGCAGGCATCCGGCGACGATACTCCCCGGCCAACGGCGCGGGGCGCCCTGTATATCCCGCCGGGCCGCTGCCGCTCAGCGCGTCTTCGCGCAGCGCAACCGCACCAGCCCGCTGTCGGCATCGACCAGCCGTTGCCCGCCGTCCGCCAGGGCGAAGCGGTAGTCGCGCTCCCAGGTTTCGCCCTCGCCGGCGAGGGCCAGCGTCAGCACCAGCGCGTCGCCCTCGCCCCGCGCCCGCAGCACGCGTCCGCGGCTTTCGTGGAACTGCACCGCGTCGGCCGCGATGAGGAGCCGGCTGGCCTCGCCAGGGCGTGCGCAGGCACCCTGGGTCGCGTAGAGGCCGTGGAAGCGCGCGGGAATCCTCGCGCCGTCGAACGCTTCGGCCCGCATGTCCGCGACCGTGCCGCGCCCCGCCGACGCGTCGGCCGCGGGCCGCTCCCCCTGCGCGGCCGTCACGGGGCGGGTCCCGGCCGGCTGCGCGCGCGTCGGGGCGGCCGCGGGCGGCGGATCCTGCATGCGCCCGTCGTCCGGTGCCGAGCATGCGGCGAGCAGGCATAGGAAGGCGGCGCAGGCGACGGGGTTTCTCACAGGCGTTCTCCACGGCGAGCGGCGACTGTCGCCTGCCAGCTGCCTGCATGGCGTGGACGGCGTGTGCCGGCGCGTCGACAGCCCCGGCCGCCGCCTAAGGCCCGGCCCGATCCTCAGCCCTGCGCCAACGCGTAATCGAGCGCCGCGCGTACGGCGGCCGCCTGCGCCTGCACGCACTGCTCGGGCGTGGCGCTCGCGCTGTCGGGATAGACCTCGGTCGTGGTCACGTAACGCGCATCGGTGATGCCGGCGCAGAGGCCGAGTTCGCGCACCGCGTAGAGGATGACACCGGGCGCGACCACCGGGGAGCCGATGATCTGCCCCTGCGCATCCGGCGGGGCGATGTGGGTGACGCGCGACACCGCCTCGATGATGGCCTGCTGGAAACCCGGCTGCGGATTGGCGGCGTCGCCGACGACGTAGAAGCCGTCGGGAATGCCGCCGGGCTCGAAGGGCTTGCCGTCGCGCGCCGCCAGCGCGGGCCGGAACTCGCTCTCGTCCGTGTCGGTGGTTTCATGCAGGTCCACGTGCACCAGCACGCGTGCGCGCAGCGGCGCCAGCAGATCCATGAGCGCGGCCGACTCCTGCGCAGGGCTGTTCTCGCGGAAGGAACGGTTCGGGTCGACCGCATCCGGGTTCCAGCGGTGGATGCGTTCGTAGGCCCAGGGGCTCACGCAGGGCGCCACCAGCACGTCGATGCGCCCGGCATGGTCCTGCATGTGCGCCGCCGCGAAACGCAGCGCGCCGTGCACGCCGCTGGTCTCGTAGCCGTGCACGCCGCCGGTGACCAGGGCGATCGGACGATCGGCGCTCCAGTCGCGGCTGCGGATCGCGACCAGGGGGAAGGTGCCATCGTCGCCATAGTCCAGCCGCCCGTATTCGACGACGTCCAGCCGCCCGCGCAGCGCGTCCACGGCGCGAAGGACGTCGTCGGCATAGCTGCGCCGGCGGACCTGGCGGGCGCGCCACGCGGCACGTTCCGCCTGGCCCCAGGGCCGGCCCGGCTCACCGATGGGATAGAAGCGGGCGATCGCGTTCATGGCGTGGCAACTCGGATGGGGCGCCGACTCTAGCACCGGGCACCACGCGCGCTACCGCGCGCCGCGCATGCGACCATCCGCGCCGCGACCACACCCGCGAACCCGAGAAGGCGTCTCCCTGTCCCGCTACTCCGGCCCCCTGCTGACGCACCACGATGCGGCCGCGCTTCGCGCCGCCCGCGATCGCCACGAAGCCTCATGGGAAGGGTCGCTGGATCTGGGACGCTCCACCGACATCGCACGCCTCCACGCGGAGGCCTGGGAATGGCGCGGCGTGGCCTATCCCTACCCGGAGGGCCTCAAGGACCGCACGCTGTATTACTGGACCGGGGACGGTTTCGCGCCGGTCGCGCGCTACGCCGGCTCGCTGATCAAGCTGGTGCCGACCGCATGGGGCGTGCCCACCTTCGAGATCGACGGCATCAAGATGCTGCCCACGTCGAAGGCCTCGCCGCTGGAGGATGCGCGGCGCAAGGTGGCGCTGGTGCAGCCGCGTGGCAAGGCGGTGCTCGACACCTGCGGCGGCCTGGGCTACTTCGCCGCCTGCTGCCTGGAAGCCGGCGCGGCGAGCGTGCGCTCGTTCGAGAAGAATCCTGACGTGCTGTGGCTGCGCAGCCTCAACCCCTGGTCGCCGGATCCGGATGCGCCGGAAGCCGGTGGGCGACTCCGGTTTTCGCAGGGCGACGTGTCGATGGAAATCGCGGACGTGGCGAGCGGCTCGTTCGACGCGGTCCTGCACGACCCGCCGCGTTTCGGCATCGCGGGCGAGCTGTATTCGCAGGCCTTCTACGCGCAACTGGCGCGCGTGCTGCGACGCGGTGGCCGCCTCTTCCACTACACGGGCTGCCCCAACCGGCTCACGAGCGGGCGTGATGTCCCGCGCGAGGTGGCGCGACGCCTGGCCACCGTCGGCTTCGAGGCCCGCCCCGAACTCGACGGCGTGTTCGCGATACGACGCTGACGGCGCTGCTTCCGCAACGGTCGCTTAACCGCGCCCGCCGGAATCACGCGGAGCTGACCCGCGCCTGCCGAGCATCGCCCTGCAGCCCGGACGGTGGGCTGGAGGGGAGACCTGTGAACACGCGCCAAGCCGAACGCTCCGCCGCCTTTCTTCTTCTCGGGCTGCTCGCATTGAACGTCGCGCTCATCATCTGGTGAGCCTTCAGCCCCAGGACTTCCAAGCCGCGAACGCGGCCAGCACCACGGCGCCGAGCACTCGCCTGAAGGGGCTGTCGCCGCAGCGGATCTCGAGATAGCTCCACGTCACCAGGAAGGCGCCGGCGAAGAACGCCAGCGTCTCGCGCGCGTGGCCCCCGGTCAGCCCGGCCGCGCCCGCCAGCGCCAGCGCCGCCACCGCCGGCAGGTTCGGCCACTGCGCGATGACGACGCGGCCCCCGCGGTCGCTCACGAAGCGGCGCAGTTTCGACTTCATGGGACGCTCCGGCCGGGAAAGCCCGAGCATCACCCGCGGCCTGCAGCACGCGCGTGCAGGTCGCGCCCGGGGCACGGGCCCCACCGCCGCCACTTCGCACCCGCTTCACCGTCGGCCCATCGAGGGCTCGCGGTCCCCGGCGACCGTATCGCTACATCGCGAGAAGCGCCGAGCCGCCATGCCAGAGACCCCTTTCGCCGCCGACGTCGTGGTCGTCGGTGCCAGTTTCGCCGGCGCCGCCTGCGCCATCGCGGCCGCGCAGCGTGGGCTGCGGGTGGTGGTGCTCGAGCGCAAGCGCGATCCCGGCGAGAAGCTGCACACCACCGGCATCATCGTGAAGGAGGCGGCCGTGCGGACGCTGCTCAACGAACTGCCCGCCGCGATGACGCGACGCATCGAGCAGGTACGCCTGTACGCGCCCAGCCTCGCGCAGGTCGCGCTCGCCGCGCCGGGCTACTACTTCCTCACCACCGACACGCCCGCGGTGATGCGCTGGCTGGCCGAACGCATGCGCGCGCAAGGCGTGGACCTGCGCCTGGGCTGTGCCTTCACCGGGGCCCGTCGCATCGCGAACGGCTGGCGGGTGGAGGGCGTGGGGGCGACGCGCTTTCTCGTCGGGGCCGACGGCGCGCGATCGCGCGTGGCGCGCCAGTGTGGGCTGGGGACGGTGCGCCAGTTCCTCTACGGCATCGAGTACGAATTCCCGGGCGCGCGCATCGCGCAGCCCGACGCCCTCCACTGCTTCATCAGCAAGCGCTATGCGCCCGGCTACATCGGCTGGATCGCGCAGAGCCCCACCGGCATCCAGGCGGGGCTGGCATTGCGTCACGACCCGGCCCGCGCCCGCGTGCCCGACATCGACGGCTTCCTGCTGCGCGTCGGGCAGGCCGGCGGGTTGCCCCATCACCTGCGGCCGGGGCACGCGCGCGCAGGCCTGATCCCCTGCAGCGGACCGGTGTTCGACATGGCGCGCGACGGGGCCATCCTGGTCGGCGACGCCGCCGGCATCGTCTCGCCACTGACCGCCGGCGGCATCCATTCGGCCTGGGAACACGGCTGGGCCGTGGGACGCGCGCTCGCGGCGCATCTTCGCGACGGCAGCTCCGCGCCGGAACAGGTGGCCGTCGAGGCCGCCCCGCGCTTTCGCACCAAGCGCGCGCTGCGCTGGGCCTACGACCACCTGCAGTTCGACTGGCCGTTCGACCTGCTGCTGCACTCGCCGCCCCTGCGCTGGGCGGCCGAGCGCGTCTATTTCCACGCGGGGCGGCGCTGACGCTGCCTCGGCCCCATCCGATGCAACAGGCTGCGGACCGCGTGGCGGGCGGCAGCGCACCGCGCATCGGGGCGAGCGCGGCGCGGGCCGCGACAGCCATCGGCCGCAGCCACCGCGTCCGCCCCTCAGCCGCGCCAGTTGGCGTGGCCGCGCCAGAACTCCACGCTGCGGCGATAGGCCTCGCGATCGATCGGCACGCCCGAGCCGCCCTCCTCCACGCCCAGCGCATTGCGCATCATCGTGATCGGCGCCATCGGCGTCTCCGCCGGCTCCATGGTGTACATGCAACCGACCACGCCCCAGTCGGCATCGATCGCCGTGCCCTCCCTGGCCAGCTGCTCGCGGCTGTAGAGGATGGGGATGAGGAAGTTCGCCACCGGCGGCTCCAGCCCCTCGAACCAGCGGACCAGCACGGGCAGCTCGTCCGTCGTGCGCGCCTCGTAGTCCGAGCGCAGCAGGTGGCGGTTGCTCTCGGTGATCGGCACCGCCAGGCAGCGCGTGGAGGTCCAGTTCCGGTGCACGTGCAGCTTGCAGAACGGCGCATAGCCATCGAGCACCCGCAGTGGCGGCACGGTGTTGAGGTGCTCGACGAACTGCTCGGGCGTGATGTCCTGGATGGTGTTCCGGCGCGGCTCGCGCGGGAACAGGCGTGGGCGGGCGAAGTCGGTGAGGACGATGGACATGGCGCGGGGCGTGGGCGGAAACCGCGCATTATCGAGCGGCCGTGGCATGCGCGGGCCGAGCGCCCACCCCAACAGGCGGCCGCGGCATCGCCCGCATGCATGCCTGCGCAACGCTGCGTCGCGGCCGCCTTGAGCTGTGCCTAACCCGGCCGGCCCCATCTTCGGGGCTCCCTCCGACATGCGATGACGCCATGGCCGTATCTCCGTCGCCCGCTCCCGCCGCTCCTTCCCTGTTCGACCCCGTGCGCATCGGCGCCCTCGAGCTCGCCAACCGCATCGTGATGGCGCCATTGACCCGCAGCCGCGCGGGCGAAGGCCTGGTGCCGTCGCCGCTGGCGGCCGAGTACTACGGCCAGCGCGCCAGCGCGGGGCTGATCATCAGCGAGGCCACGCAGGTGGGGCCGCTGGCGCAGGGCTATATCGCCACGCCGGGCGTCTACACGCGCGAGCAGGTGGAGGGCTGGCGGCGCGTCACCGACGAGGTGCATCGCCGCGGCGGGCGCATCGTGGTGCAGCTCTGGCACGTCGGCCGCGTTTCGCACGTCTCGCTGCTGCCGCCGGGCGAGCTGCCCGTGGCGCCGAGCGCGATCCGGGCGTCCACCAAGACCTTCGCGCCGGAAGGCTATGTCGACGTCTCGGCGCCCCGTGCGCTCGGCGTGGACGAGATCCCCGGCATCGTCGAGGACTTCCGCCGGGCCGCGCGCAATGCGATCGACGCCGGTTTCGACGGCGTGGAAGTGCACGGCGCCAACGGCTATCTCATCGACCAGTTCCTGCGCGACGGCAGCAACCGGCGCGACGACGCCTACGGCGGCAGCATCGAGAACCGCACGCGCTTTCTCTTCGAAGTGGTCGAGGCGGTGGCGCGCGAGATCGGGCCGGAACGCACCGGCGTCCGGCTGGCGCCCGTCACCCCGTCCAACGACATGCACGACTCCAATCCGCAGGCGCTGTTCGAACGCGCGGTGGAGCGGCTGGACACGCTCGGGATCGCCTTCGTGCACGTCGTGGAAGGCGCCACGAGCGGGCCGCGGGATCACCTGCCCTTCGACTATGCCGCCCTGCGCGCGAAGTTCCGCGGCGCATGGATCGTGAACAACGGCTACGACGGCGACATGGCGGAGGCCGCGGTGCGCGAGGGCCGTGCGGATGCGGTGGCCTTCGGTCGAGCCTTCATCTCCAACCCCGACCTGGTGCGTCGCCTGCGCGAGAACGCGCCGCTCAACACGCCGGATCGCGATACGTTCTATGGCGGTGGCGCCAAGGGCTATACCGACTATCCCGCGCTCGGCCCGGCGCCCTGAGCCTGCGGCCGGCGCTCAGTCCAGCGCCGGCCATCCATCCGCATCGAGGATGGCGCGGTAGCCGTGCCAGGCTGCATACGCCAGCCATGGCATCACCAGCACCAGGCCGACGAAGGCGGTCGCGATTCCCAGCGCCGTCAGCAGCGCGATCAGGCCCGCCCACACGGCGCAGGCGGGCTTGTTGCGCAGCACCGCGTTCACGCTCGACAGCAGCGCCGTGACCATGTCGACGTCGCGGTCGGCGACCATGGGCAGCGAGAACGCGCTCGCCGCGAAGGTGAGCGCGGCGAAGACGGCACCGATGGCCGAGCCGATCGCGAGGAACTCGACCAGCGACCGCAGGCTGCCGTCCTCTATGGTCACCAGCGCGTTCACCACCATGCCGGCGCGCGACCACAGCAGCAGCACGATCATCTGCACGATGGCGAACACCGCGGCCTGGCCGGCGATGCGGCGCGCGCGCGCGATGCAGTCGGCCGCACGCGGCACGCGCCCCTGCTCCAGCGCACGGCTCACCTCGTAGAGCGCGGCGCCCAGCAGCGGCGCGATGAACACGAAGCCCGACAGCAGGGCGGCGAGCAGCGCGAAGCGGCCCAGCCACCAGCCCATCGCCGCCAGCAGCATGCTCGCGATTGCCACCAGCAGGCCGAAGCCCGCGCTGAGCGCCGGCGCGCGGCGCAGGTCGCGCCAGCCGGCGGCGAGCCAGGCGAAAGGCGCCCGCCACGAGACTTGGCGACAGGGAACCACCAGGGGGCGGTCGGCATCCGCCGCACCCGTCCGCATGTCCTCCATCGCGCCCTCCCCGACGCCACGGAACCGCAGCCACGCTGCGCTGGCCGCGGCCCCGCCGTCAAGCGCAGGTGCAGGATATGAAGGCGTCCGAAGGGCTTCGTCGGGCTGGCGTTCGACCTCTGCGGCGCCCCGTCATCCGCCACCCCGTTCAGCGGGGCGCCATCTCCGCGGCCCGCCGTGGGCCGGATGCGCGTAGGATGGTCGCCCTGCTCCACGCGCGCGCTTCGCCGGCTCCGGCCGCCCGTCTCGCTCCCTCCATGCGTTGCCGCACCGCGGCCGCCTCCTCAGGGAGCCATGCCATCCCAGGCCATTCCGCCCCGATCGCCCCCACCGCCGCGCACGACGGCTCCGTAGGCCTGCCCCTGCGCGTCTGTCGCCAGCCGGAGCAGGCGCCGTGAGTGCCGTGCTCGCATCGTCCACGCCCGAATGCTCGCGTTGCGACGCGGTCTGCTGCCGTCTCACCGTCGTGGTGCAGCCCGAGGACGGCATCGCCGAGCACCTCACCGAGGAGCTTGGCGGGCTGCGCGTGATGGCCCGCGACGACGAGGGCTGGTGCGTGGCCATCGACGCCGCGCGCATGTGCTGCTCGATCTACGACGCACGCCCCGGCGTGTGCCGCCGCTTCAGCATGGGCGGCCCCTACTGCGAGGCCGTGCGCGAGGACTACCAGCGCGACGGCCGCAGCCGCATCGAATCCACCCTCATCGGAGGAGCATCGTGAGCACCAAGTCCAGCACCCCGGCGTCCGCGCCGTTCAACCGCCGCGCCGACGTCTCGCGGCAGATCACCAGCGAGCACATCAGCGCGCACATGGCCGCGTTCAAGGCCCGCGGCGGCACGGTCGAGGTGCTCGGCAACACGCCGATGCTCAAGAACCTCAAGCCCGCCGAGCCCGTGGCCGCGGCCGTCGAAGCCGCCCCGGCGGCCGCACCCATTCGCGGCACGCGCCGCGCCCGCTGACGGAGACCCCGCATGCCCAAGCCCAACTACGCCTTCGAGAAGCGCCAGCGCGAGATCGCCAAGAAGAAGCAGAAGGACGAGAAGGACGCCCGCCGGCGCGAGGCGCGCGCGGCGAAGTCGCCCGCGGGCTGACCTGCTTTCACGGGCCAGCAGCGCGCGCCCGCGCATGCGGCCCTAGACGAGGCGTCGATACCCCTCCAGAGGGGAAGCGCGCGGCCTGCGCATGGATGCGCCTTGCCTCGCCAGCGCGACGGGCTCCCTCAGCTCCGTGCGCGAGCCCCGGTACGGCAGTTCCGCGCTGCAGCCGTAAGCCGGGTGAAACCCACGGCCTTCAGGTCACGCTTCGGTGGGCGGGAATCCGCCGCGCATGCGGCGACGAACCGATCATCACCGCACGTGCATGACCTGCTCAGCCGCGGGCACCACCACGTACCCAGGCCAGCGCCTGCTCCCGCTGCGATGGCTCGAACACGCGGTAGCTCACGAACGGCAACAGGGCGCTCTCGGCGCGCGTGAGCCAGCGGACCCAGGCCTGGTCGGCCACCACCGCGATGCGCCCGAACTGGCCAAGCCGGCCCAGCAGCGGCATCGCGCGTGCCGTGTGCGCGCGCAGCCCGTAGAGCTCCAGGCCGTCGATGCCGTGCGTCTCCAGATAGACGTGCACCGTGCCATGGGCGGCCAGCGCGGCCTGCAGGCGGTCGAGCACGCCATCGAGGTCGGCACTGGTGATCCTCTCGGCGATCGACACGGCCACGATGTCGTCTGCGCTGTCGATGGCGTGCAGCATGGCGATCTCCGGCAGTTGCGAGGGCCGCATGGTCCCCCATGCGGTGTCGACTGCGCGTGGCCGTCGCAGCGGCCGCAGGGCGGGGTGCGTACGCCGGAAACAGTGCTCGCGCATGCGCGCGCATGCCGTCACGCGGCTCCATGCGCACCACAAACTGGATACCGACTAGCACGCGACCGCCGCGTTGCCGACTGCCTGCGTCTCAGTTTTTTCACCGCGCATATGCGCATCGCGCATGAGCAAATGGCGAGATGGAACATGCGGACACGACACATCGCATGAGCGATTAAGCAAACGCGCCATGCTTCAGCAAGCGTTCTATTTCGCGTGCGATGCGCGCGTCATGCGGATGTTAGGTTTCCGTTGGTCAATGACCTGACGTCCATGCAGCACGGAGGCTGTTATCCATTTCCCAATCGGGGTTATCCACTAGATGTCGCTCAAGCAAGTAACGATGGTCCGCAGCCGTCTGACCGGCGCGCTGCTGATTGCCATGCTCATGCCCGCCGCCGCGTGGGCCCAGGAAGCCGCCTCGTCCACGGACGACACGTCCTCCGCCGAAGCCGTCGAGCCGCAGCAGGAACTCGAACGCGTCGTCGTCACCGGCTCGCTCATTCCGCAGACCGCCAAGGAAACGTTCACCCCCGTCACCGTCCTCTCGGCCGAGGACATGAAGGCACGCGGCTACGTCAGCGTGTCGGACGCGCTGCAGCAGAGCTCGTTCTCCACCGGTGGCGTGCAGGGCGGCCAGACGTCCGCGGGCTTCACCCAGGGCGCGGAGACGATGAGCCTGTTCGGCCTCTCCGTCGGCTACACCAAGTACCTCATCGACGGCCGCCCGATGGCCGACTACCCGGCGCTGTACAACGGCAGCGACACCTTCAACAACATCAGCGGCATTCCGATCGACCTCGTCGAGCGCATCGAGATCCTGCCGGGCGGCCAGTCGTCGCTGTACGGCTCGGACGCGATCGCGGGCGTGGTCAACGTCATCCTGAAGAAGCGCCTGGACGCGCCTGTGCTCAGCGCGCGCATCGGCGGCCACAGCGAAGGCGGCGGCGAGAGCGCGCGCGTCAGCGCCGCGACCACGTTCTCTGCACTGGACGACCGCTTCAACCTGCTGGTGGGCACGCAGTACGAGAGGCGTGAGCCGATCTGGGGCTTCGAGCGCGATATCACCAGGCAGTACAACCCCAACGGCACCACGCCCGCACTGGCCAGCCGCGACCTCTTGGTGTACGGCTACCGCAACGTCGGCACGGCCGGCTTCGACGACTACGGCTACGTCTTCCCGACGGGCGCGGACTGCTCGAACGTCACCGGTTTCTTCGGCGGCACCGAGGCCCTGCAGACGCGTCCTGGCTACGGCCAGTACTGCGGCTCGCTGTTCACCCCGGGCTATCGCACGCTGATGAACGGCAAGGAGGCGGCCCAGGCCTACGTGCACGCCACCTATGACCTCAATGCCGACCACCAGCTCTACGGCGACGTGCTCTACAGCCGCGAGAACGTGAGCTACCACGCCGGCGCCGGCTACACCTGGTGGGGCACGGGCGTGAAGTGGGGCTACTTCTACGATCCGGCGGTCGACGGCTTCGTCAACCTGCAGCGCGGTTTCGCGCCCGAGGAGTTCGGCGAGGGCGGCTACGAGGACGCCATGGACATCGCCAAGAGTCGCTCCTGGCTCGCCACGCTCGGTGCGCGCGGCGTGGTCGGCGAGACCGGCTGGGACTACGACGCGTTCGTCTCGGGCACGCGCTACGAGCTCGACGAGCACGGCTTCGCGCGCCTGGCCGATCCCATCAACAACTGGTTCGAGCAGAACGTGCTCGGCCCGCAGCTGGGCGTCGACCCGTACTTCGGGGAGTACCCAGTGTTCACCCCGGACTACGGGCGCTTCTACTCGCCGATCTCGCCTGCCGACCTGGCCAGCTTCACCGGCTACACCCGCTCGCGCAGCAGCACCTCCGACGTGCTCGGCCGCGTGCAGCTGACCAACAGCGCGCTGTTCTCGCTGCCGGGCGGTGATGCCGGCGTCGCGCTCGCCGTCGAGGGCGGCCACCAGACGTGGGACTACACGCCCGACGCACGCCTGCTCAGCGGCGAGATCTGGGGCACCACCGCGGTGAGCGGCGGCGGCAACCGCGATCGCTACGCGGCCATCGGCGAGCTGCGCCTGCCGGTGCTGGAGCCGCTGACCGTGTCGCTGTCCTCGCGCTACGACCGGTTCGCGCCCGATGGCGCCGACAGCGTCGGCAAGGCCACCTACTCGCTGGGCCTGGAGTACCGCCCGGTGCAGAGCCTGCTGCTGCGCGGCAAGTACGGCACGGCGTTCAAGGCGCCCACCCTGGCCGACCAGTTCCAGGGCGAGAGCGGCTACTACTCGTTCGTGCCCGACTACTACTCCTGCCAGCAGCAGGGCTACGGCCCCTCCGACATCGACAACTGCCCGGCGCGCTACAGCAGCGTGCAGTACTTCGGCACCACGTCCGGCAGCCTGGACCTGCGTCCGATGAATGCCGATGTCTGGAGCGCGGGCGTGGTCTGGGCCCCGACGGCGAAGTTCTCCGTCGGCGCGGACCTGCACCACTGGGAGATCACCGACGAGGTCGGCCAGCAGAGCGCCGCCGGCCTGGCGCTGCGCGAGATGTACTGCCGTACCGGCACCGCCGGCTACGACATCAACTCGCCGGTCTGCCAGGACGCGATCTCGAAGATCGTCCGCGACAGCACGGGTGCCATCGTCGAGATCTACACGCCCAAGGTGAACGAGGCGCTGGAGGTGCTGAGCGCGCTCGCGCTCAATGCCAGCTACCGCGTCGGCATCGGCAGCTTCGGCGACCTGCTCTTCCGCGGCTCCTACACCAACAACCTCAAGCACGAGTTCACGCAGTTCGCGGGTGACGAGCCCATCGACCTGCTGCGCAGCCCGGGCTGGAGCAGCGATCCCAAGAGCAAGGCCAATGCCTCGGTGACCTGGAACCGCGATAACTGGGGTGCGACGCTCTACGCCAACCGCATCGGCCACACGCCGAACTACCGGGCCCGCGTCGACGATTCGTACGAGGATCCGGCCGCGCGCAAGCTGGCGCCGTTCACGCTGTACAACCTGAGCGTGGACTACCGCCCGACGGATGCGCTGTCGCTGTCGTTGATGGTCAACAACCTGCTCAACGAGATGCCGCCGCTGGATGCGAGCTACCCCGGCAGCTCCGACGAGCCCTACAACAGCGCGCAGTTCAATCCGTACGGCCGTGCGCTGTACCTCGAGGCGCGCTGGGAGTTCGGCGCCAGCTAAGCCCATGGCAAGGCGGCGGGGCGCGCCCCGCCGCCCCTCTCTCTCCCGGCGGGGCGCGTCACGACGCCGCAGCCATGGTTCGACCTCGC
>JBMOOW010000088.1:0-7551 GCA_049323195.1 Pseudomonadota bacterium
CGCTGCAGGATGCGCTGGAGCTGGCGCATCGCTATCCCGATCCCCGCGGCGCCGCGCTCAAGCACGCGCTGGCGTCGCTGCACGGGATCGATGCAGGCTCCATCGTGCTGGGCAACGGTTCGCACGAGCTGCTGATGCTGCTCGCGCAGGTGTTCGCGGGCCCGGGCGACGCGGTCGCCTATCCGCGCTACGGCTTCGCCGTGTTCGCGCTGGCCGCGCAGGCGGCGGGCGCGCTGGCCCAAGTGGCGGCCGCGCTGCCTTCGCAGGCCCCCATGCCGCATGGGCATGACCTTGAGGCGCTGCGCGGAGCGATCGACGACCGCACGCGCCTGGTCTACCTCGCCAACCCCAACAATCCGACGGGCACCTGGCTCGAGCACGATGCCCTCGAGGCCTTTCTGGACGACATGCCTGCGGAGGTCATCGTCGTCATCGACGAGGCCTACGCGGAACTGGCCGATGCGCCCGGCTACCGCAGCATGCTGCCGCGCGTGGCGCGGCGGCCCAACCTCGTGGTCACGCGCACCTTCAGCAAGGCCTACGGCCTGGCTGGACTGCGCTGCGGCTACGCCGTGGCGGCGCCCGGCCTGGTCGCGGTGCTCGAGCGCGTTCGCGAGAGCTTCAACGTGAACGGGCCCGCGCTCGCGGCCTGCGCGGCCACTGTGGAGGACCAGCGCTGGGTGGAGCGTGTGCGGGCCGAGAACACCCGGCAACGCGACGCACTGGCGGCGGCGCTGCGGGCGCGTAGCCTCGGGGTCGGGCCGTCGCAGACCAACTTCCTGCTGGTCGAGTTCGGCGATGCGACGCCGGAGGTCGAGGCGCGGCTGCTGGAGCGTGGCGTCGTACTCCGGCCCATGGCCGGCTACGGGCTGGGCCGGCACTCGCGCATCACCGTCGGCACGGCGGGCGAGAACGCCCGCCTGCTGCGCGCCTTGGACGAGGTGCGGGCATGAGCGCCTGGGTGGTCGGGCAGGGCGGGCCGCTGCGCGGACGCGTGCGCGTGCCGGGCGACAAGTCGGTGTCCCACCGCGCGGTCATGCTGGGTGCGATCGCCGAGGGAAGCACGCGCATCGAGGGCTTCCTCGAAGGCGAGGACACGCGTGCGACCGCGCACGTGTTCTCGGCGCTGGGCGTCCGGGTCGATGTGCCCGCGCCGAACCTGCGCATCGTGCACGGCGTGGGCCTGCATGGCCTGGCCGCGCCTTCGGCCGCGCTCGACTGCGGCAATGCGGGCACCGGCATGCGCCTGCTGGCCGGGCTGCTCGCCGGGCAGCGCTTCGACAGCCAGCTCGTCGGCGACGAGTCCCTCTCGCGGCGTCCGATGCGGCGCGTGACCGGGCCGCTGGCCGCGATGGGCGCGCGCATCGACACCGGCGCGGGCGGCGTCCCGCCGCTGCGCATCCACGGCGGGCAGGTACTGCACGGAATGGAGCATCGAACCGCGGTCGCGAGTGCGCAGGTGAAGTCCGCGCTGCTGCTCGCCGGCCTCTATGCGGATGGTGCGACCACGGTGGTCGAGCCCACGCCCACGCGCGACTACACCGAGCGCATGCTGCGGGCCTTCGGGGCCGACATCGAGTTCGCGCCGGGCCACGCGCGGCTCGTGCCGGGGCCGGTGCTGCGCGGGCGCGACGTGCGCGTTCCGGCGGATTTCTCCTCGGCCGCGTTCTTCCTCGTGGCCGCGTCCATCGTGCCGGGCTCGGACCTGGTCCTGGAGGCCGTCGGCATGAACCCGCGGCGCACCGGGTTGCTGGCGGCGCTGCGCCTGATGGGTGCGGACATCCGCGTCCTGGGCGAGGGCGAGGAGGGCGGCGAACCCGTGGCCGACCTGCACGTGCGCCACGCACCCCTGCGCGGCATCGACGTTCCCGTCGACCTGGTGCCGGACATGATCGACGAGTTCCCCGTGCTGTTCGCCGCCGCCGCCTGCGCCGAAGGCGTAACGCGCGTGACCGGCGCGGCGGAGCTGCGGGTCAAGGAGTCCGATCGCATCGCGGCGATGGCCACCGGCCTTCGCGCGCTCGGTGTCGAGGTGGAGGAGTTCCCCGACGGCGCGCTGATCCACGGCGGTGGCGTGCGCGGTGGCGGGATCGACAGCCGCGGCGACCACCGCATCGCCATGAGTTTCGCGGTGCTGGCGCAGCGCGCGACGGGCGAGGTGCGGGTGGACGACGTCGACAACGTCGCCACCTCGTTCCCGGGCTTCGTCGATCTGGCGCGCGGCACCGGCATGGCGCTGCGCGCGGGCTGATCAGTCGACCGGCCGGAAGTTGATCGGCACCACGACGCGGCCGACCGTCGGCTGGCCGCGGTCCATCGCCGGCTCGAAGCGCCAGCGTCGCACCGCCTGCTGCGCGGCACGGTCGAGGTCGCGCGAACCGCTGCTCTGTGTGAGCTCCGTGGCCGTCGGCACGCCGTCGGGGCCGACGTGCACGATCACGAGGGCGGTACCGCCTTCGCCGCGGCGCAGCGCACGCGCGGGGTACTGCGGCGCCGGTGTCTGCCCGGGGATCGGCCGCGCCTGGCGGCTGGCGGTCTCAGCCGGGCGCGGGCGCTCGACGCGCGGTGGCTCGGCCGGCGGTGGCGGCGGCGGGGGCGGCTCCTCGATGACCACGTCCTCCGAGGGCTCCACCGGGGCCTCGATGCGGCGCAGGCCCGAGCCCTCGTCCGCCGGCATGGGCGCGGGCAGCGGCGCGTACACGCGCTCGGCCGAGGTCGGTGGAACGCCGCTGCCGCGGAAGAAGTCGCGTTCGCTGTCGCGGCCGGTCACCAGCGCGAACACCGCGAGACCGGCCAGGAAGGCCGCGAGGATCCACCACGGCGCGAACCGGGACGGCCGCCAGGCGTGCAGGTCGAATCCGCGCCGGCCGGGCGGCGGCGGGGCGGGCGTGGTGGGGGATGGCGTGGGAGGGAGGCTCTGCATGGCCGCCATGCTGTCGCTTCGGGCGTAAAGAAAGCGGTAACGGCACGCGGGGCGCGCAGCGGTGATAATGCCCGCTTCCCACGCATGCCACCGCCCCGATGCTCGATTCCGCCCTGCTGCGCCAGCGTCCCGCCGAACTTGCCGAGCGCCTCGCGACCACGCGCGGCTTCATGCTCGATGCCTCCCGGCTGGAATCGCTGGAAGCCGAGCGCAAGCAGATCCAGACGCGCACCCAGGAGCTGCAGAACCTGCGCAATACGCGCAGCAAGGCCATCGGGCAGGCCAAGGCGAAGGGCGAGGACGTCGCGCCCCTGATGGCGGAGGTGGCCGGAATCGCCGATGAGCTCAAGGCCAGCGAGACGCGCCTGGATGCCATCCGCGAGGAGATCGAGGCGATCGCGCTCGGCATTCCCAACCTGCCGCACGAGTCGGTTCCTGCGGGAACGGACGAGACCGGGAACGTCGAATGCCACCGCTGGGGCACGCCGCGCGAGTTCGACTTCGCGCCGCGCGACCATGTCGAGCTCGGCGCGCGCAACGGCTGGCTCGACGGCGACACCGCCGCCAAGCTCTCCGGCGCGCGCTTCACGGTGCTGCGCGGCCCGCTGGCCCGCCTGCACCGCGCACTCGCGCAGTTCATGCTCGACCTGCATACGGGCGAGCACGGCTACCTTGAGGTCAACGTTCCGGTCATCGTCAACGCCGAATCCATGCGCGGAACCGGGCAGCTTCCGAAGTTCGAGGAGGACCTGTTCTCCACTGCGGTGGGCGACTCCAGGCGTTACCTGATCCCGACGTCGGAAGTGCCGCTGACCAACATCGTGCGCGACGAGATCATCGAGGACGCACAGCTGCCCCTGCGCATGACCGCGCATTCGATGTGCTTCCGCGCCGAGGCCGGCAGCCATGGCCGCGACACGCGCGGCATGATCCGCCAGCACCAGTTCGAAAAGGTGGAGCTCGTGTCCATCGTCCGGCCCGACGGCAGCGAGGCCGAACACGAGCGCATGACGCGCGCGGCCGAAGTCGTGCTCGAGCGCCTTGGCCTGCCGTACCGGCGCATGCTGCTGTGCTCGGGCGACATGGGCTTCTCGGCGTCGAAGACCTTCGACCTCGAGGTCTGGCTGCCCTCGCAGGGCACCTACCGCGAGATCTCGTCCTGCTCGAACTGCGACGCCTTCCAGGCGCGCCGCATGCAGGCACGCTGGCGCAACCCGGCCACGGGCAAGCCCGAACCGCTGCATACGCTCAACGGTTCGGGCGTTGCGATCGGCCGCGCGCTGATCGCCGTCATGGAGAACTACCAGCAGGCCGACGGCAGCATCGTCGTTCCCGACGTCCTGCGCCCGTACATGGGCGGGGTCGAACGCCTGGGCTGACGGCCCTCAGGCCGCTCGCGCGAGCTCGACGGCATCGTCGAGCGCCGCGTCGATCGCCGCCCGGCGCTGCCCGGGCGAGAAGGCGAGCCCTTCGGCGCGTACGAAGCGCAGGTCGGTCACGCCGATGAATCCGAACAGCTGGCGCAGGTAGGGTTCGACGAAGTCCGTGGGCTGGGCCGCGTGCAGGCCGCCGGCCGCCACCGCCACGATCACCGTCTTGTCCTGCACCAGGCCTTCGGGGCCGTCGGCGGTGTAGCGGAACGTACGGCCGGCCACGGCGATGCGGTCCACCCATGCCTTGAGTGCGGAGGGAATGCCGAAGTTGTACATGGGCGCGCCGATGACGACGGTATCGGCGGCGAGGAATTCCTCCAGCACGGTTGCCGACTCGGCCGCGCCGGCCGGGTCCTGGCCGCCGAGGATCGCGCCGTCCAGGTGCGGCAGCGGTTGGGCGGCGAGGTCGCGATAGACGGCCCGCGTGGCGGGATCGCCCTGCACCTGGCGGGCGACGATCGCCGCCGTGATCTCGCGGGTGGCCGAGTGGGCGCCGAGCGCGCTGGAGTCGATGTGGAGCAGCTTCATGGGGATCGTCCTGTTTATGGCGTGATCGAGGTGGACGAAACCTATGGCGTTGCACGCATGTTATTAATATGCTGAAATATCACTCTACGTTGCGTCCGTGGAACTGCCGCCATGCACGACCTCAATGACCTCTACTACTTCGCCGCCGTCGTCGAGCATTCGGGGTTTGCTGCCGCCGAACGCGCGCTGGGCATTCCCAAGTCCCGCCTGAGCCGCCGCATCAGCCAGCTGGAGACGGACCTGGGCGTGCGTCTGCTGCAGCGCTCGACGCGCCGCTTCGCCGTGACCGACGTGGGGCAGAGCGTTTACCGCCATGCGCAGTCCATGCTGGAAGAGGCCAAGGCCGCGCGCGAGGTGGTCGACCGCCTGAGCGCCGAGCCGCGCGGCGTCGTGCGGGTGAGCGTGCCGGTGGGCATCGCGCAGCAGCACGTGCCCCGGCTGCTCCCCGAGTTCCTCGCGCGGTATCCGCAGGTGCGCCTGCAGATGGCCATCAGCAATCGCCGCGTCGACGTGATCAACGAGGGCTTCGACGTCGCCCTGCGCGTGCGCACGCGGCTGGACGACGACGGCAGCCTGGTGATGCGCAGCTTCGGGCAGATCCAGGAGCTGCTTGTCGCAAGCCCCCAGTACCTCAAGCGCATGGGCCGCCCCAGGACGCCGGATGAGCTCGCCGAGCACGTGACCATGTCGATGAGCGAGGACGAGGCGCGGCAGCGCTGGGAACTCCACGGGCCGGACGGGCAGGTGAAGCGCGTCGAACTCAAGCCGCGCATCATGGGTTTCGACTTCCCCATGCTCATGCAGCTCGCCAAGCAGGGCATCGGGATCACGCTCCTGCCGGAGACCATCTGCGGCGAAGCCGTGCGCAGCGGGGAGCTGGAGGTGGTGCTGCCGGAATGGCGCCTGCCGCAGGGCATCTTCCACGCCGTGTTCGCCTCGCGCCGCGGCATGCTGCCGGCGGTCCGCGTCTTCATCGACTACCTCGCCGAGAAGGCGCCGTCGCTGGTCGAAGCCGCGCGGCTGCAGTGTTCGGAGATCCACGGCCGGCCGTGCACCGAGCTGGAAGCCGGCCGCGCACGCGCGGGCGACGCGGTCCCCGCCTGAGGCGCGTGCGACAATCGCGACCGACAAGGAGAGGTGGCCGAGTGGTTTAAGGCAGCGGTCTTGAAAACCGCCGTGGTAGCGATACCACCCAGGGTTCGAATCCCTGTCTCTCCGCCAGACAAGGGGCTCCCCGCCGGGAGCCCCTTTTTTCGTACCTGCGGCCGGGATGGCCGACAGTGCGGGCGGGCCGCGGGCGCCGTCCGCCACCGACGCGGCGTCAGACGCACCGAACCAAAAAGCCGCCGCACGAATGCGGCGGCTTCTTCGGGCCGCGATTGCTCAGCCGCGGGATGCGGCGTCGCGATCGGTCTCGTCGACCAGGGGCGCAACCGTGGACTCCGGTGCCGGCGCGGCCGGTGCCAGGTCGAGCAGTTCGCCCTGCGAGTAGGTGGGCTGCTCGACCGACGCCTCGGCGTGCTGGATGCCGGGCGACGGATCCATCGCACCGACGTCGCTTTCCGGTGCGCTGGCCGCCACGACGGTCTCCAGGGCCGACGCCGGGCTATCCGCGACGAGCACTTCGGCCGGGATGCCGTCGGTGGCTTCCGGCGCGGGCAGCGCAGCCGCATCCTCGACAACGTCGGGCGCGCCCGCGAACGGGGGCATCGCATCGCCCGAGGCCACTGCCGCCGCGTCCTCGGCCGGTGAGACTGCGGGCGTTTCGACGCGCGCCGCCTGTGCTACGGGCTCGGCGCGGGTGTCGACCGCGTTCGGGGCAGCGGAGGGCGCGTCGGCGGTCGCTTCGCCCTGGCGGGTCGGCGTGGCGGCCTCCGGCACCGCTCGGGCCACGGCCGGCGCCTCCTGCGCAGGGGGCGGCATCTCCGGCTGGGCGGCCGGCGTGGACGTCCCGGCAGCGCCTTCCACCTGCGGCATCGCCGACGCCAGTTCCGCTGCGGCAGCCGGATTCGCCGCGACCGGCTGCGGCGCCTTGCCCGGCGACGGGGTGCCTTCGCCGGGGCCGCGCGGCGGCTCGCCACCCGTTGCAGCGGCAACGACCGCTGCCGCGGACGCCACGGCCGCCGTCGCGACCGGCGTCGGCGCCGGAGCCGGCTTCACCGGCGGGATGTCGTCGAACTCGAACTCCGGCCGCGACCGCGAGGCATCCTGCGTCGGGGCCATGGGCTCGTCGTCGCCCTGGCCGCTCTCGTCGGCGTCGTCGGCCAGGTCCTGGGCATCGAGTGCGTCCACGCCTTCGGCGCCGTTGCGACGGCGGCGGCGTCCACCACGGCGTCCACGCCGGCGGCGGCTCGCGTTCTCGGCCTTGCTTGCATCGGCCGCATCGAGCTGTTCCAGCGCGGTCTCCGCCGCGTCGACCGCCACGGTAGGGGTTCCGACCGGCTCGACGGCATCCACCGCGGCGCGTACCTCGGCCGTGGCGCTCGTCGCGGCGGCCGCGGCGCGCTGCAGCGCCTCGTCCGTCGCGACGGCTGCGGCGGGTGCATCCGGCTTCGGCACGGGCCTCGGCTCGCGCGGGGCCTGCGCGGCGGCAACGGCAGCCGCACCGGCGCCGTTCGCATCACGGGCCTCCTGTCGCGGGCCGCGCTCGCGCTTCCCGCTACCCGG
>JBMOOW010000089.1:0-7508 GCA_049323195.1 Pseudomonadota bacterium
TGCCGGGCAGCAGGCCCTCGATGCGGGCCCACTGGGCGTGGCTGAGCTCGTAACGGCTGGGGCGTGGGGTTTGACTGGCCATGTCGGCCAGTCTCTCCGGGTATACCTGAATGTCGATTCGACCTAGGGGTCAGAGTCGACTTTCTGGCTAGCCTGCAGGCAGCTGCACGCTGACCTGTTGCCGCCGCTGGCGGGCCGCTGCAGCGTTGTCAGACCGCGCAGGCAGCCTGCGACGGCGACAGGCGCCGCACCGGGCGGATGAATCACGCTGATCCCGTTCTCTACTTCCCTGGCCGCCAATGCGGCGGGGGGCCGCCGTTGGGCCAGACGGGGCGGTGATGCAGCGTCGCCATGAAGATCTCGCGCCCCCGGCGGCTGGCAGCCGCCCACTGCGCCGGCGTCAGGCGATCACCGTACCCGCGCATTCCCTCCTGCCAGCGTTGCTGGAAGTTGCCCATCCGACGCGCCTGCGCGAGTTCGAGCGCGTAGGCATGGGCCATGGCGAGGGCATAGTCCTCGCGGTACAGCCAGCTGCCCTTCAAGGCCTGGGAATACGTGTGGAACGCGGACTCGTCACCGCTGCGCACGAGTTCCTCCAGCCACGTGCGCGCCAGGGCGCGACGACGGCCCGCTTCTTCGATCCGTGCGATCAGGGCGCCGCGGTCGTCGGAGTAGGCGGCCTGCAGGGCGTCCACGTAGCGAAGCCGCGCGCTGGCGTTTCCCGCCGCACCCGCACGCTCCAGCCACCGCAGGTAGTCCGCCATCCGCGCGGCACCGATCGCCGCGCAGTTCTCGTACCGGTCGAGTTGCTGCGCGAACTGGCGCGCGATGTTCTGCCGCCGGCTTTCGAGGTGCTTGGCATCGAACCGGTCCGACATCCCCTTCTCGACATGCATCTCGTCCTGGAAGTCGGCGAGCATCGACGCCGGCGTCTTGTCGCGAAGCATCGTCATGCAGTCGGCGGCGCGGCTGCCCAGCACATGCGCGGCGGACACGTCGCCGGCCTCGGCAGCAGCGCGCAGGCTCCCGAACACGGGGGCGAATGGCCCGTTCCACCACGCGTGCTCCTTCGTCTGCGGGATGAGGTCCGGCGGAATGGGCAGCGGCTTGGCATCGCCGAGCAGGCGCCGGAGCTCGACGGTCGCCGCACGGTCGCGTGCTGCCAGGGAGGGCACGGGGCGCTGCGCCTTTCGAACCAGGGTCAGGCCGACACCGACACCGATGGCGAGCAGGGCGACGGCGAGCACCGCGATACGACGCCTCATTTCGCGGCCTCCCTGAAATGCCGCGCGAGGAGCGCTCGTGCGAGCCCCCGTGCGCGTGCCTCGCCCACCGGGTCCACCCGGCTGCGCAGCTGCCGTTCCACGAGCGCCGCCACCGTGGACGACAGCGCCTGCCCCGCAGGCGTGAGGCGATAGGCCTGCCAGTACGCCAGGGCCAGCACCGGGTCGCGCCGCATCCAGCCGTCCGTGCCGTGCGCGATCGCCAGCGCCCTCAGCGCTTCGGGCTCGCCGGCCCGCAGCGCGCGCTCGATCATCGCGCGTGCAGTCTCACGCCGCCGCGCGACCTCCGCGGCGTTGTCCACGAGGTCGGCGACCGTGGGGAATTCCGAGAAGGCGTGGTCGGCGTACGCGGCCATCGCACGCGTATGCCCCAGCGTCGCGGCATGGTGGTTCCAGCGATGCGCATCGGCGAGCGACATGCTGGCCGTCATGCCCGCGGTGCCCTCGCATAGTGCGTCAGCGTCGGCCTTGGCGTCGCTGAGCAGGCCGATCGCTTCCGTCCCGCTGATGCGCTCGTCGCCCAACCGAAGGCCGCGGTCGAGCATGCCTGCCAATCCGGCGAGAAGCGTGGCGAATGTACTGTCGGAGATGGACTCGTACTTCCGGCATCGGCCGATCACCTCGCCGAGCCGGAACGCCGCCTCCGCATCCCCAGCGAGCGCACGCGATTCGAGCAGCGCGCGCGTGGTGCGGAAATCGCCCTGCGGAAGCGGCCCGAACGTGCGACCGGCAGGCGTGGCGACGCGCCGCGCGTCCGGCCCCTGCGGCATGGCATTGCAGCTCACGGGCTCGGCACAGGCGGGCTGCCGGGCACGCATCACGAGAAACCCCGTGGCGAGGGCGGCGACGGCGGCGAGCGCCAGGGCGAGGCGATTGCTGGGCTTCATCGATCGAGAGGAGGCTGCGGGTACGGGCGGCGCATGGAGGCCAGGTGCCGCTGCAGCCACGGGGTCGCATCCATCGGCGACGTCGGCAGTGGGTGCTCCTGCACCTGCGGAGTGTGCCTCTCGGTCGCGACCGGGTCGACCCTGGGCGCCGAAAGCCGAAGCCCGGCTCAGGGTCGGCTTTCATTTCTCGCTACTTCGCGATCAACAGCAGCACCGAGCGCGCCTGCAGGCCATAGACGGTGTTCTCGCCGCCGATGAATGCTTCCGAGCCCGGGGCGACCACCGTATCGGCGCCCTCGTTCCAGGTCGCGGTATCCATCACGCGATACCAGCTCTTGCCGCTTCCCGGCCACGGCAGGGTGAAGTTCACGCTGCCCGACCAGCCGTTGTACGCGACATAGATCGCACTTGCCGGATCGCCGAACTCCGTGCCGTCGATGCGCCATGCCAGTGCATGGTTGTTCGCGTCCTGGAAGTACGTATTGGTCGCTTGCTGGCCGTTGGGCATGAACCAGCGGAGCTGCTCCATCACGTTGCCGTTGTTGTCCACGCCCGAGTACTGGTTCGCCGGACGAAGGGCCGGATGCCCCTTGCGGAAGGTGATCAGTCGTTTCGTGAACGTCTCGTGGTTGGCTTCGATGGCGCTGCGCGTCCAGAACAGCCAGTTGGCCGGGGAATCCAGGTTGTACGTGTTGTTGTTGCCGAACTGCGTACGCAGCACCTCGTCGCCGCCGGTCATCATCGGCACGCCGGCGCTCAGCATCATCAGTGCGAAGCCCGTACGCGCGGCGCGACGCTGGTCGACCGCGATCCCGCCCTGGTCCCAGCTGCGGTTGTTGTCCTCGCCGCCATCCGACGGGCCGTAGGGCCAGGGCTGGTTGTTCTGCTTGGCGTTGTAGGCGTAGAGATCGTTGAGGGTGAACCCGTCGTGCGCCACGACGAAGTTCACGGAGTGCCACGTCTTGCGTCCGTCGTCGCCGTAGAGGTCCCAGGAGCCGCCGAACCGCGTCGCCAGCGTGCCGGTGGTGACCGTCTCATAGCCCATCCGGTTCTGATCCTTGCGTATGGTGTCGCGGTAGATACCGTTCCATTCCGCCCATCCGGTGGGGAACCCGCCGACCTGGTAGGAATTACCGCCGACCGCCCAGGGTTCGGCGATCAGGTCCACGCCTGCGCCGCCGTTTCCCGGACGCGGCGGAAGCTCGCGCACGATTCGGTTGAGCGCATTGTTGGAGTCCATCTTGTCGAAGTTGAAGCAGCCGTGCTCGCAGGTGTTGCCCAGCACCGAGGCGAGGTCGAAACGGTAACCGTCCACGCCCAGGGCGTCGCGCCAGTAGGCGAGCGAGTCGACGATCAGGTCCTGAGCCACGGCATTGCGCGTGTTGTAGTTGCCGCCCACGCCGGTGTTGTCCCACGAGTACTGCATGTCGCTGGTCAGCGAGTAGTACGTCGGGTTGTCCAGCCCGCGCCAGCTCTGGATGTTGTAGACCGTGCGGCCATCCGTGCCGCTCCACGCCCCGCCCTCGCCGGTGTGGTTGTAGACCACGTCGACGTAGACCTTGATGCCGGCGTCGTGGAAGGCCTTCACCATCGCCTTGAATTCGCGTGTGGGACCACCCGCCGACTTGTCGGAGCTGTAGCGCCGGTCGGGAGCGAAGTAGTTGAGGGTCATGTACCCCCAGTAGTTGTCGCCCGTGGTGGAGCTGGGATCGACGTCGTTGGTGTCGTTCTGCGTCTCCTGCACCGGCAGGAACTCGACGGCCGTGACGCCGAGCGACGCCAGGTAGCCCGCCTTCCGCGCCGCGCCCGCGTACGTGCCGCGGATGGCGCTCGCGAGCGACGTATCGTTCATCGTCAGCCCGCGCACGTGCACCTCGTAGACCACGTCATCCTTGAACGCACGCGTTGGCTTGGTGCCGAAGCTGGTGGTGTCCGACGCCAGCACGATGCCCTTGGGCGCACAGGCGCCGCTGTCCTTGTTGCGATGGGTCGCGCCGCTGGCGTAGATCGTGCCGTCCTGGCACGCCGGGGTCTGCGGGTCGTGGCTGATCTCGCGCGCGTAGGGGTCGAGCAGCAGCTTGTTCGGATTGAAGCGATTGCCGGACGCGTCGACATCGGCCACGAAGCCGGTGCCCGATCCTTTCGTCCAGGCGCTGCTGTACGTCCAGTTCGGCCCCCAGGCGCGGTAGCCGTAATACACCGGGCCGGTGATGCCGTACGTGGTCCGGAGCGTGGATACGGACACCGTCTTCGACCAGACGTTCGACGCGTCCTTGGTCATGACGTACTTCACCACCTCCTGCGCGCCGGATGCTGTCTTGTAGATCCACACCTCCATGCGTGTCGCCCGCTGCGAATAGGCCCGGAAGGTGATGTTCGCCTGCGTTGCGTCATAGCGGCCGCCCAAGGCGCGCGCGTCGATGGCCGCATGGGCCTGGAAGGACAACGCGGGCCCCAGAAGCACGAGCGAGGCTAGAACCGTTGCAAACAGGGTGGAGAGGCGTCGCATGGCATCGTCCGCGGCTTCGGTCGGCGGACTATCGCGGCAGGTGCAGGTGCACAATCGCGGCCTGCAAACGTATTCATCGCGGCGCATGGCCGGTTTCACGCCGTTCGCGTCTCTCCCCCGGGGGTCTGACGAGGGGTCAGCGGCGCCTTTTCCTGGCGGGCGCTAGAAACACCACTCTGACCCGGTTTTCCACCTCGATGTCGGGCGGTATCGCGGTCCCGGGAATCAGCCTGGGCTATCTCTGGGGGAGCTGAGAAAGGCTACTCTGACCCCTGTTGTTCGCCCGATCGCCGCGCGCGGCCGCACACCGACATGAGCATCGAATCCGCTTCCCTGCATGCGGCCGCCGGCCGCGCGGACGCCCAGGACCCGCGCCGCCGCGCCGCCCGCGCAGCCGCCTGGCTGTTCGGGGTGGCCGGGGTGCTGGCGATCACGCAGAGCCTGGTGTTCGCCCAAGCGCAGGCGATCAACCGCTTCATGCTCCTGGGGCTGCTCGACCTGGCGGTCGCCGCGCTACTGGTGGCGCTGCCCTGGCAGCGCTGGCCGGCGCGCGCGCTGACCGTGGTGATCCCGATCGCGCTCGGCGTGATCCCGATGTTCGGCATCTTCGGCGAGGGCATGCCGCTGGAGGTGCTGCCGGCGTTCTACCTAGTGCTGATGGTGTGGGCGGGGCTGTCGCTGCCGCGCTTCACGGTCCTCAAGGCGTCGCCGCTGCTGTTCGTCGCGTACATGGCGCCGTACATCCACCAGGGACGCACGGTCGAGGCGCTCGGGCCGGCGATCACGCACGGGGTGATGATCGTGCTGGTCGGCGAAATCGTCGCGCGCGTGGTCGACGAGCTGCACCGCGCGCGTGCCGAATCCGAGCGCCGCGCGCAGACGCTCCGGGCGATCATGCTGGCCTCGCAGGGCTTCAACACGCTGCAGTCCAGCGAGGTGCTGGCGCGGGTGGTGCCGTGCGTGCGCGACCTCGGCTTCGACGCCGCGGCGCTGAGCGTGATCGACGCCGAGCGCGGCGTGTACCGGCTGATGCACGTCAGCGGCTTCCCGGACTCCTACGTCGGCGACGAGCATTCCCTCGAACGTGGGATCACCGGCATGGCCTGGCGCGACCCGCGCACGATCGTCGTGCACAACTACCGGGCCCATCCGATGGCCGTGCCCTCGCTGGCCGGGAGCGGCTTCGACTTCGTGGTCGCCACGCCGGTGAAGGTGGACGGCGCCGTGCGCGCGGTGCTGATCGGCGCGAGGCGGTCGTCCGACGCCCTGGGCGTGGAGGTGCGCGACGCCTTCGAGCTGCTTGCCGCGCACGCCGGAGTCGCGCTGAAGAACGCGCACGATTTCGAGGCCGGGGAGGAACGCGCGCGGCTGCTCCTTCAACGCGCGCTGCGCGACGAGCTGACCGGGGTCGGTAACCGACGCTTCGCCGAGACCCTGCTGCAAGGGGTGCAGCCGGGCGACGCGGTGCTGATGCTCGACCTCGACCATTTCAAGCAGGTCAACGACCAGGACGGGCATGCCGCCGGCGACGCGCTGCTGCGCGCGCTGGGCCGCTTCCTGCAGCAGTCGCTGCGCGAGGGCGACCGGGCGGCGCGCTACGGCGGCGAGGAGTTCGTCGTGGTGGTCCCCGCCGCCGACGGGTCGGCGGAACAGATCGCCGAGCGCCTGATCGCGGACTGGAGGGCATGCCGCCCGCGGACCACGATGAGCATCGGCTGGGCCGTCGCCCGCGCTGGCGAGGACGGCCATGCCACGCTCGCGCGCGCCGACGCCGCGCTCTACCGCAGCAAGCGCGACGGTCGGGATCGCGCAAGCGGCGAGAGCAGCCTGCCGGCCGGCCCGGCGGCCCAGTCGCTCGACACATGAGCGAGCGACTTCGCGGTCGTTGTCGTCGAACGGGGTGATGTCGATCCGGTCGACTGTGTCGCCGTCGAGGCAGCTGCGAACCAGGCGTCAGATTCGACTGCCTCGCAGTCCACCCTCCGCCCTATTTCCGCAACCCTGCAGGAAACTCGACTCTGACCCTGAGGTTTCCAGGTTTTCCGTCGCGTTGTTGCATGTTGTTGTCTGTTGTTGCAATACGCGCAGCACTCAACGCGGCCGCAACCGAGCGAAAGCGCTCTCGCAGAGAGAGTGCATAGACGCCGTACCGCTCCCCTTCAGTGCGCGCCTGACTTCGACGATGGCGCGGAGCGCCCCGAATACTGATTCGCGCTGGGCGCGGTCGAATGTCGGAGGTGGCTTCGCCAGCTCGTCCTGGAACACGTAGCCCCGGGTCGTCCCGAAGACGGCCTGCTCGGCGCAACTCTCGACGACCGACGCCGCCCATTCCTCGTCGACTTGCCTGCGCCGATGGAACGCCGCGACGAGGTGAGCCGATTCGTGGGCGACGCGCCGCACGGCATGCCTCGCATACCGCTCATCGCCCTCGACGATCCGGACGACCAGCGGAAGCATCAAAGCCTCGCGGCCCGTGGCGCGGAAGCGCTGCACACCGACCGCGCGCACACCGGTCGGGACACCTGTGACTACCGAATGCAGCGGAGGCTGTAAATGAGCGGCGCGTGCGACGTAATCGGCTGCGTGGGCGGCCTGCGACGCGAGGCCTTCTGAAACCGGGAGTGGTCGCCACACCGGCCGCCCCGGATCGCCTGGCAACGCCGAACCGACCTCGTAGCGGAACACGCCTCCGCGCCAGCGGCCTTCGATGTAGTGCGCGCCCGTCTCCGACAGGTCGGCATTATCGACAATCGCGATCCCCGTCGAGCACCCCACCGCAGCACCCAGAACTGCCGGCGCGATGAGCGCCGGCAGCAGGGAACGGCGAAC
>JBMOOW010000090.1:0-7450 GCA_049323195.1 Pseudomonadota bacterium
AGGCGCCGTGCGGCCGCGACCGGTACCACGACGTAAGCCCGCGGCGGCGGGTCCGCGGCCAAGGCATCGAGCGATGTCATGCGACCGACCCGGTCATCTGCGTAGAAGGCAGCCGAGTAGGGGCGGCGGTCGAGATACAGCAAGGGCGGCGCGTGGCGTTCGCGGTCGCGCAGGTAGGCCGCGACCATCGATCGCTCGGATCGGGCGCCGAGGTGGTCCGCGCCGGCGATGAGCGCGCCTGCCAGCACGGCGGGCATCAGGTAGCCCAGAACCGCGCGGCGCGGCGGCGCGAGCGAGTCATCGAAGGCGAGCGCGACGAGCGCGGCAAAGGCGCCGAGTCCCGGCAACACATAGGCGGGCAGGATGTTGCGGGCTGGCGTGAACAGGATCACGGGGGCGAGCGACCAGGCCAGCAGGTACGGCACGAGCGGCTGCCCGCGGAGCGCATCGCGGGCCGACGTGGACGTGGCGAGGCGGGCGCCCAGCCACAGCCCCCAGGGCAGCGTCGCCAGCCCGGCCATGATCCAGATCGTGCCCCTTGGGTAGGCGTGTCCCGCGCCATACAGGTCGCCCTGCCAGCCGGGCACCGTGAAGCGCTGCCAGTGCTCGCCCAGCAGGAAATAGCGCAGGAACCCCGGCGAGCGGACTTCCGCGGCGACGTACCAGGGCAGCACGAGAGCGGCGAGCAGCGCGCAGGCGCCCAGCCATGGGATGGAGGCGAACGCATCGCGGAAACGGCCCGTCGCGCCCGCCCACCCGGCGACGGCGATCGCCGTGATCGCCAACGCGATCGGGCCTTTCGCCAGCAGGCCGATGGCCACGCCAGCGACCGCCAGGTAGGCCCAACCCACGCCTCCGCCTTCCAGCCGCCGCCAGAGTGCCACCATCGCGAGCGTGATGCCGAAGAAGAGCGTGGGGTCCGTCTCCACGGTTCCCGCCGACACGAACACCAGGGCGCTCGTCATGCACACGGCCGCAGCCCGGACGGCATAGCCGCGCCCCTGCGCCGGAGCGAGAACCCCCAGCAGCGCCGCGGCCCCGACGGCCGTCACCAGGCTGGGCAGGCGCGCGGCGAACTCGGTCAGGCCAAGCAGGCGCAAGCTCGCGGCCGTCATCCAGAACGACAGCGGCGGCTTACCCCAGAAGGGCGTGGTGGGATCGATGTAAGGCACGACCCATTCGCCCGTGGCGAGCATGCGGCGTGCGATATCGGCATACCGGCCTTCGGTCGGGTCAGTGAGCGGGTAGGCCGGGAGGCTCGCCAGGCGAACTCCGAGAGCGACCAGGAGCCAGGCCGCAGGACCGCGCCAGTGCGGCCTCATGGCTGCGCTCCCGAACGGTCGTCGATGGCTTCGCCGTGTGCCTCCGACGCACACTCGACGACATACAACGGGCGCTGCTTGGATTCGACGAACATCCGCCCGACGTATTCACCGAGCACGCCGATGCACAGCAGCTGCACGCCGCCCATGAACGAGATCACCGCCATCAGGCTGGAATAGCCCGCGACCGGGTCGCCGAGCAGCAGCGTTTTGACCACGACCACGCTGCCGTAGACGAACGACGCCGCGGAGACCGTGATGCCGAGAACACTGGCCGCGCGCAGCGGCGCGACGGTGAACGAGGTGATCGCTTCCACGGCAAGGCCCACGAGCCGCGGGTAGCTCCATTTCGTCCGGCCGGCATGGCGTCCGTCGCGCCGGTAGTCGATCTGCACGCGGCGAAAGCCCACCCATGCGTAGAGCCCCTTCGTGAAGCGTGTGCGCTCCCGCAGCCCGGTCAAGGCCGTTACCACCGGGCGGCTCATGAGTCGGAAATCGCCGACGTCGGGGGACATGTCCACGCCGCGCACGCGGTCCATGAGCCGGTAGAAGGCGAAGGCGCTGGCACGCTTGAGCCACGACTCGCCGTCGCGCCGCGTGCGTCGCATTTCCACCTGGTCGGCGCCCGCCCGCCAGGCCTCGATCATCGCGGGGATCAGTTCCGGCGGATCCTGGAGATCGGCGTCGATCAACACTATGGCCGCGCCCCGCGATGCATCCAGGCCCGCGAGCATCGCCGCTTCCTTGCCGAAGTTGCGACTCAGCCTGATGACGCGGACGCGCGGATCCGCGGCCCCGAGTGCATGGATGATCGCCGCGCTCGCGTCGCGACTGCCGTCGTCCACGTAGATGATTTCGGTCGGCATGTCGAGCATGCCCAGGACATCGGTCAGGCGCGCGTGGAACGCCGGCAGCACATCCGCTTCGTTGTAGAACGGCACGACGACGGACAGCGCGTCCGCGACGCCCGGCCCGCGCCCGGCGACGGGCGGCGAAGGGCTGAACTCCGGGCTCACGAAGACGCCCCATCGCGGATTCGCCGCACCGCCCGCTGCGGCCCGTGCACGTCGCGGCGTGGCCGGGCGCCGGACATCAGACTGACGGGGCGGTGCGCCGGCGGCACGCGCCCAGGCAGGCCGTCGGGAAGGGATGCCCGGCTCACGGCGCGACCGCCCGGCCGGGACGGCAGCGCGACAGCAGGTCGTAGTCCGGTGCATGGGCGACGGTCTGGACGTCGAAAACCGCCAGGAGCGTGCTGAAGACGTGGTCATGGCTGAGGGGCGCGTGCTGGATGCCGCGAATGCAGGCGTCCGACACCCCCAGAGAGCGCTGCATGCCTGGCGACATCCACAGCACCATCGGAACACGGGTCTGCTCCGGCGGGGCAATCGCCAGCGGCATGCCGTGCAGGTAGAGCCCGCGCTCGCCGAGCGATTCCCCGTGGTCGGAGACGTACAGCAGCGCGGTATCGTGCGAACTGCGCACGGCCAGGCGATCGATCAGCCGTGCCAGCCAGGCATCGGTATAGAGGATTCCATTGTCGTATGCGTTGACGATCGACTGCCGGCTGCACCGATCCAGTTGCGCGTGGGCGCACGCAGGGCGGAAGCGTTCGAAGGCTTTTGGGTAGCGCGCGGCATAGGCCGGACCGTGATTGCCGAGGGGGTGGAGCACCAGCACGAAATCGCCGGGGCGTGAATCGATCGCCTCATCCAGGCCCTGCAGGAGCACGCTGTCGAAACAGCGCGGCCCGCGGCATTCCGCCGGTGAGGGCGCGAGCGGCATGGCTTCATAGGGAAGTTCGCGGCAAACGCCCTTGCAGCCGCTCTGGTTGTCGCGCCACAGGACGTCGACGCCCGCGCGATCGAGCACGTGTAAGGCTGAATCGCTCCGGCGGATGCGGGCGCGGTCGTAGTCGCGCCTCCCTGCTGCGGAGAACATGCACGGCAGCGAGACCTCGGTGCTCGTCCCACAGGCTGTGACGTCGGTGAAATTGACGACATTGCGTCGGCGCAGCTGCGGGGTGGTGTCGCGGGCATAGCCATTGAGCCCCCAGTTGCTCGCGCGCACGGTCTCGCCGACGACGACCACGAGCAGCCGCGGCCGCCGCGCGAACGGGGCCAAGCGCGTCGCGTCGCCGCCCACGGTGATGGGCGAAGCGCCGTCGCTGCCGTCTTCGAGCGCGACACGCAGCGCGGAAACGATGAAATTGCCCGGGGTGACCAGGTGGCGCAGGTCGGGATGCAGTCTCATCGTCGACGCGATGCTCTGGAACTGGAGCGCCAGAGCGAGCGCGAGCATGCCGCTCGCTGCGGCGACCCAGCCCGCACGGCGCAGCAGCGCTCTTCGCCAGGGCAGGGCGATCACGCGGAGCCGGAGCACGAGCAGGGCGGGCAGGAGCCCAAAAAGGCCTACCCAGCCGAGCAGCGCCGGACTGAGCAGCTCGATGGCCTCGCGCCGGTCGGTGTAAAGGACGTTTCTGACCATGTCCGGATCGAAGACGATCCCGTAGGCCTGCATGGCGTAACTCGCCGCCGAAGCGAGCAGCAAGAGCGCGACCAGTACCGGCTTGGCCGTCGCGCGCCAGACGAGCAGGAGCATGATGAGCACGTTGGCGGCGACGAGCGCGAGCGCGAGCGACGCCGCGGTCGCCAATGTCCCGGCCCCGCTGCCCTCGAGGGAGAGGTAGGCCTTCCAGAAGGCGGTGTTGGCGCTGAGCGAGACGTAGAGACCGGCCCATAGCGACGTCGATTCGCTGGTGAGCGCCGGACGCCAGCCGATGATGCGCCGCCACGTCGGCGTGCTCCAGGTCCAGCCTGCGCGCAGAGCAGGCGCATTGAAGCCCCTCACGTCAGCACGCATCACCGCGCGATCTCGCGGTCGAGATCTTGGGGCAGGGTGTGAATATCCATCGGGCGCGCGCCCGGTCACGTGACGCTTGCGCGGTCGGGCAACGTGGGAGAACGCAGGTGGCCATCGGACTTCCGGAGCGAGCGGCGGTAGAAACCGTCGCCAGTTTCCGCGGCAGTCCGTAAGCCAACCTCGCTCGCGACTCACCCGTTCGTTAAAAGCTGGTGCACGAAGGTTTCACCGCCGCGAGGCGGCGTTCCACGTGACCCGCACGATGCCCTCGGCAAGCGTGGACTCGTCGATCACCCACCCATGCGACTGTGCAAGTCGGCCGACTAGGCTCGCACCGAGGCCGCGATCGCTGCGCGCCACGGGACGGCCGGTGTGCGGCTCCGCCGGTGGATATCCGTGACGGTGGAGTACCAGCCCGCCGGGTTCCATGCGCGCGACGACCGCGCTCCCGCTGCCGGCCGCGATCAGGCGCCGGACCACCGCCCGCAGGATGAGCTCGGCGTCGCGCCGTGGCATGAGAAGGGTGGCCGGGTCGCCGTCGATGCGCACCCGGCCTCCGGGCGAATGTGCGCGTAACGCGCGGGCGAGGACATCTTCGAGCCAGACCCTCCCTTCCTCGACCGGAACCGCTTCCTCGTGGCGGCGCCCGGCCAACCGCAAGAGCGCCTCCAGCAGTTCGGAAAGCTCGGCGAGACCGCGCTCCAGGCGCTTCACCCTAGGCTCGAGCTCCGGATGGTCGGCCGCGTCCTCGACGAGCAGTTCGGTCGCGCCTCGCACCACGGCGACCGGGGTGCGAAGCTCATGACTGGCATCCGCCAGGAACGCCTGCTCGCGCTCGTCGGCTTCCATCAGCCGCTCCTGGTAGCGGTCGATGGCGTGGGCGAGACGGCCGAGTTCGTCGTCGGCCAGGCCGCCGCGAAGCCGGGTGCGTTGAGGCTGTACCGGCAGAGTGTCCACGGCGTCCGCCAGGCGAACGAGCGGGCCGCTGACCCCGCGTGCGACGATGCGGCCGAACGATGCGCCGACGAGCGTGCCCAGCACGATGATGCTCATGAGGATCCACAGCAGCTGGCGTTCGAGCTGCACGATCCCGTGCAGGTCCACTTCCAGGTAGAGGTTGCCGGCCGGCGTGGGGTAGACGCGCCGGTGCACGCCATCGCCGCGCAGGATCCCGTGGATGGCGGCAGCAGCCGGCCCGGGCGCTTCGCGCGCCGCCGGTTGGAGCGCGACATGGGGTTGCAGGAAGCCGCGAACGCGCCCCTCCGTCGGCAACGATGCATTCCGATCCTTGAGGTGCCGCGCGACGAAATCGCTCGCGACTTCGCGCATGATCCCGTCGACCACGATGCGCTCGTAATACTCGGTGATGTAGATGGCGCTGAGCGCGAAGAGCACGCTCATCGCGAACGCCATGAGCGTGGCCCACCACGTGGCGCGGGTGCGAAAGCGCAGGGGCCTAGGGGGACGGCCGAACAAGTCGGTATCCAACGCCACGGACCGCGTGGATGAGCGCCGTATCGAAAGGTCGGTCGATCAGCGCGCGCAACGTGTACACTTGGTTGTGCAGCGCGGCCATCTGGTCCGTGTCCACGCCCCACAGTTCGCGCGCCAGCGCGGCGTGGCTCACGATCGACGGGGCCCGTTGCATCAGGAGCTTCAGCAGTGCGCCCTGCGTGCGGGTCAGTGCGATCTCGGCGTGCCCGCGCCGAGCGGTCAGCGAACCAGGAAAAAACGTCAGCGGGCCGAACGCGATCGGTGCCTGCGTCGCGGCGTCGAGGTGGCGCGTCAGCGCGCGAAGGCGCGCATCCAGCTCGCGCATTTCGAACGGCTTGACCATGTAGTCGTCGGCACCCTCGGCGTATCCGCGCAACTTGTCTTCGAGAGTATCGCGCGCGGTGAGCATCAGCACAGGCGTGCCGCGCCCCGCCGCACGCAGGCGCCGGCACAGCTCGAGGCCGTCGAGCCGGGGCAGGCCGAGATCGAGAACGACGGCATCGAAGCTGCCGCCCAGCGCCCGCGCCAGCCCGGTGCTCCCGTCGCCTGCATGATCGACTTCGTGCCCCCGGCGCTCGAGGAAGTCCCAGATGTTCGCGGCGATGTCGTACTGGTCTTCGATCAGGAGCACGCGCATGGCGGCCACTTCCGGGGCGTGCGCGCGAGTATAAGAGCCGCGCGAGCCCGGCCGCAACGAGCGATCGCGATGGGCACGCATCTACCGTGCGATTCCCCGGCAGCTGTCACGCTGGCACTGCGACGCCGTGCGTATCGTGATGGAACAGGACGATCTGGGTCACCCAGCCGGCCGCCATGCGGGGGGCAGATGGGACGACGCCGTCAGAGCGCGGTCGTTGAGCCGCGCCTCCGCCGCTTGGGCGGCTGGCGAGCACGCACGAGCATCCACCCTGCCACACATCGATCCGGGCTGCCCGTGACGGGTGACACATCGATCGGAAGCGGGTCGGATCCGGCGCGCGGGACCGATATCGTGGACGTGGGGTGCGTCACCGTCTGGGGTGGACGGCGCGATCGCCCGCCGCGGCGGTGCCGGCCAAGGGCGCCCGGACGTTTTCGATGACGAAGCGGCTGCGCGGCAATGCGGGCAGTCGAGCCCAGCGAATCCGAAGGTCCTGGGCAGGCACATCGTATTCGAGGTGGGCAAGGAACTCGGCGGCGACTTTCATCATCCCGATCACAATGGCCTCACCGGGGCAACGATGATGCCGGTGCGGCACGCCGCCACCTTGCGGCACCAGTCGGTAGGGATCCGGGCTCCAGCCGAGGAACCGTTCGGGTCGAAACTCGTCCGGCTGATTCCAGGCGCGCGCGTCATGGTTCGTGCCGTACAAGTCGAGCAGGGCGCGTCGGCCCGCGGGAAACCGATAGCCCTTCCATTCGAATTCCTGCCGCACTCGCGCCATGACTGCGGGAAAGAACGGATAGAAGCGTCGGACCTCCTGCACGAATGCCTCCACGTAGGCGGAGCCGTCGGTCCTCAAACGATCCCGGCAGTCCGGGTAGTCGTGCAGAGCCAACGCAACGAAAACCACATAGACGGAAACGGCGACGGTGGGCCGGAGCACATTGATGAGCTCCACCGCCGCCGTGTGGACATCGAGCAGGCGACCTCCATGGTCATGATGCCACCTGATTCCCCACATTACGCATCCAGCGTTACGAGCCGGTAGGGCAGCGGCGGCGTACGGACCGCGACATAGAGCAGGCGCGGCACCATTGCCGCCATGTCGAAGCGGCGGTTGAAGCGGTAG
>JBMOOW010000091.1:0-7212 GCA_049323195.1 Pseudomonadota bacterium
CCGCCTGGCTGCCGGTGCGCGTGCGCCGCGTGCTCGGTTTCGACCGTGGCCGCCTGCTGCTCCAGCCCGCGGGCGACGACGTCGCCCTGCGCCTGCACCGCGAGGGCGCGCTGCACGAGCTCGGCCACCTGCCCGCGCCCCCGCCCGAGCCCAGCGTGGACCCGCTGGCCGGCGTACTCGCCCCGGCCGCGCAGGACCTGCCGCGCTGGCTTCTGCTGCCCGCCGCCAGCGGCCTCGTGCGCCGCATGGCGCTGCCCGCCGCCGCGGCCGACCGCCTGCGCGACGTGGTGCGCTTCGAGATCGACCGCCAGACGCCGTTCGCCGCCGAGGCGGTGATGTTCGACGCCCGCCTGCTCGGCCGCCGTCCCGACGGGCAGCTCGACGTCGAGCTCGTGGTCGCTCCGCGCGAAGGCGTGGATGCGCAGCTGGCCGCGCTCGGCGGGCTGGGTGGCCGCCTGGCCGGCATCGACATGGCCGCCGCGGACGGGCTGCCGCGCGGCGTGAACCTGCTCGACCCCGCCGCGCGCGGCACGCGCCACGACCCGTGGCGCCTGTGGAACCTCGTGCTCGGCAGCGTGGCCCTGCTCGGCATCACGGCCGCGCTGTGGCTCGTGCTGGACAATCGCCGGGCCGCCGCCGACGTGCTGGAGCAGGCCGTGCGCGATCGCACCGGCCCCGCGCGCGAGGCCGCGGCGCAGCGCCAGGCGCTGACCGACCTGATCGAGGGCCAGGCCTTCCTCGACGGCCTGCGCCGCGAGCGCCCGGCGGCGGTGGAGGTGATGGACGAGCTCACCCGCCGCCTGCCCGACGGTACCTACCTGGAGAAGCTCGCCATCGAGCAGGACAAGCTCACGCTCATGGGCCTGAGCAACCAGGCCTCGGCGCTGGTCACGCAGCTCCAGGGCTCGCGGCTGTGGCACGCGCCCGCCCTCGCCGGCGCGGTGCAGCCCGACCCGGCCAGCGGGCGCGACCGCTTCACCCTGGTCGCGGATGTCGGTCCGGCCGATGCCGCGCCGGCCGGGCCGCGCCCGTGACGCCGGTCGTGACCGACCGCGAGCGCTGGATCGCGCTGGGCCTGCTGGCCGGCGTGCTGGCGCTGGCCTACCTCGTGCTCGTGCATCCCTGGTGGACGGTGCCCATGCGCGAAGCGAACGCCCGCATCGAGCAGCTGCAGGAGCGCGATGCCCGGCTGCGCGCGCAGATCGCGCAGGCGCCGCTGGTGGCCCGGCAGCTGCAGGCGGCGCAGCAGCGGCTGGCCTCGCAGCCGGGCTTCCTGGCCGAGACCAGCGTCGAGCTGGCGACCGCAGGGCTGGTGCAGCGCCTGGAGGCCGTGGTGCAGCAGGCCAGCCCGGGCAACCGCAGCTGCGCCATCCAGAACCGCTCGCCGGTGCCCGAAGCCGGCCGGGACCGCTATCGGCGCGTGGTCGTGCAGGTGCGCATGCAGTGCGGCGCGCCGGAACTCGCCATGGTGCTGCACGCGCTTGAGGCGGGCACGCCGCGGCTGTTCGTCGACAACCTCAACGTGCTCGCCCAGCGCTTCAACTTCGGGGCGGTCGAGCCCGGCTCGGGCACGGGGCAGGGCACCGGGCTGGACGTGAGCTTCGACCTGGTCGGCTACCTGCGGCCATCGGCGGAGCCCGCGCCCGCGGGAGGCCCCGATGCGCCTTGAGGACGTCGCCCCGCGCACCCTGCTCCTGGGCACCGCCGCGGCCTGGGCCGTGGCGGCCTGGCTGCTGGCGCTGGCCGGCATGGGCGCGCGGCTGCCGGCCCCCGACACCGAGGCCATGCGCGCGCCGCCGCTGCCCGCCCTGCCGCAGTCGACCGCGCCGGCGCTCGGTCCGGCCACCCAGTACGCCGCCATCGCCGCCCGCCCGCTGTTCTCCACCGACCGCCGCCCGCATCCCTTCTCCCTGCAGGGCGCTGGCGGCCAGCCCGGCGATGCGCCCGCCTTCGACCTCGTGCTCACCAGCGTGCTGATCACGCCGCAGGCCCGCATCGCCATCGTGCAGAAGCCCGACGGCAGCGCCGCCGGGCGCGTCCGCGTGGGCGAGGCCCCCGAGGCCTACCCGGGCTGGCACCTGACCGGCATCGCGCCGCGCAGCGCCACGTTCGCCGGCCCCGAGGGCGAGAAGACGCTGCAGCTGCGCGTGTTCGACGGCCAGGGCGGCGCCGCGCCCACCGCGACCGCGCCCACCCCGCCGGCCGGCCCCGTGCCGCCGCCGGTCGAGATGCCGGGCCCCGGCGCGGGCACGGTCCCCACTCCCGCGCCACCGCCCACCGATGCCGCCGCCGCGCCCGATCCGCAGCAGATCGAGGCGATCCGCCGCCGCATCGAGGCCCGCCGCGCGGCCATGCGCCAACGCGCCCAGAACGCCAACCCGCCGACCGCCGCGCCCCCCGCGCCGCCGGCCCGCTGAGTCCCCGCCATGAGCCGACGCTTCACCCCACCTCCGCACCCGACCCGCCAGGGCCTCGTCGCGGTCGCCATCGCCTCCGTGCTCGCCGGTTGCGCCACCGCGCCGGTGCCGAGCGTGCGCCGCGAGGCGGCACTCGATGCGCCGTCCGCCGGCACGCCCGCCACCGGCGCGGGCGTGGCCGCCGACGGCAGCATCGTCACCGCGCCGCTGCCGGCCGACGAGGCCGCGCCCACCGCGCAGATCCGGCGCGGCACCGGGCAGGTCATCAACCGCGGCGCGGCCAGCGCCCCGCCGCCGAACTTCGGCGGCAGCACGGGCGGGGCCACCTTCAACTTCGAGGGCGAATCGCTGCATGCGGTGGTCAAGGCGATCCTGGGCGACATGCTCGGCCAGAACTACGTGATCGCGCCGAACGTGCAGGGCACGGTGACGCTGGCCACGCCCAAACCCGTGAGCCCGGCCGATGCGATGAGCCTGCTGGAGATGGTGCTGGGCTGGAACAACGCCCGCATGGTGTATTCCAACGGGCGCTACAACATCGTGGCGGCCGAGCAGGCCGTCGCCGGCAACGTCGCCCCGCGCACCGGGCCGGCCTCGACCGCGCGCGGGTTCGAGGCGCGCACGGTGCCGCTGAAGTACGTCTCGGCCACCGAGATGGAGAAGATCCTCAAGCCGTACGCGCGGCCGAATTCGATCATCGGCGTCGACAACGCCCGCAACGTCATCACGGTGACGGGCAGCCGGGCCGAGCTGGAGAACTACCTGCGCACCATCGAGGTCTTCGACGTCGACTGGCTCTCGGGCATGAGCGTGGGCGTGTTCCCGCTCGAATCGGGACGCGCCACGCGCGTGGTCGCCGACCTCGAGAAGGTCTTCGGCGAGAACAGCAAGTCGCCCGTGGCCGGCATGTTCCGCTTCATGCCGCTGGAAGGCGCGAACGCCGTGCTGGTCATCACGCCCCAGGCCGCGTACCTCGACGACATCAAGCAGTGGCTCGACCGCATCGACAGCGCGGGTACCGAACCGAGGCTGTTCTCCTACGAGCTCAAGTACATCAAGGCCAAGGACCTCGCCGACCGCCTCGCCGAGGTGTTCGGGGGCAGCGGCCGTTCCGCGTCCGGCGACGGCGGCGGCGCACCCTCGCTGATGCCGGGGCTGGATCCGGTCGAACTGCGCGATACCGACGACGGCGCCACCGCGGCCATCGGTGGCGCACCCACGCCCGCGGGCGAGGGCACCGGCAACAGCACCGGCACCAACGCCTCGCTCTCGCTCAACCCGCGCAGCGGCGGCGGCAACGGCAGCGTGACCTTCGACGTGGACGGCCAGCGCGTGGGCGTGTCGGCGGTGGACGAGACCAACTCGCTGCTGGTGCGGGCCACGCCGCAGGCGTGGAAATCGATCCGCGACGTCATCGAGCGGCTCGACGTCATGCCCCTGCAGGTGCAGATCGAGGCGCAGGTGGTCGAGGTGCAACTCACCGGGGCACTCGAATACGGCGTCAACTGGTTCTTCGAGCAGGCGGTGAGCGACACCGTCGCCAACGGCGGCGCCGGCCTGCCCAGCGCCCTGGGGCGCTCGATCTGGGGCGACCTGCGCGGCAGCCTGCGCCAGGCGCAGCCGACCAACAGCACGAGCGGCCCCGGTGGAATCGCCTGGACCTTCCTCGGTACCAACGCGGCGGCCGTCATCAGCGCCCTCGACCAGGTCACCGACCTGCAACTGCTGCAGACCCCCAGCGTGCTCGTGCGCAACAACGCCGAGGCCACGCTCAACGTGGGCAGCCGCATCCCGATCTCGTCGGTCACGGTCAATCCCGGGCTCGGCAACCAGCCCACCTACAGCCAGGTGCAGTACCTCGATACCGGCACCATCCTCAAGGTGCGCCCGCGCATCACGCGCGATGGCATGGTCTTCCTCGACATCGTGCAGGAAGTCTCCTCGCCGGGCAGCGAGCAGGACCGCAACGGCAACGTGCGCATCGACACCCGCAAGCTCAAGACCGAGGCGGCGGTGCAGAGCGGCGACACGGTGATGCTCGCCGGCCTGATCAGCGATGGCGTGCGCCGCGGCTCCTCGGGCCTGCCCGGCCTGAGCCGCATCCCGGTGATCGGCGGCCTGTTCGGCCGGCAGACCTCGCGCACCGACCGCAACGAGGTCATCGTGCTGCTCACCCCGACGGTGGTGCGCAACCCGCAGGAAGTGCGCGACCTCACCGACGAGTACGGCCGCCGCTTCCGCGCGATGGAGCCGCTGCGTCGCGCGCCTTCGCCCAGGGCCGGCACCGAAGTCCGCTGACCGCCATGCCCGACGCGCCCGCGAGCGCGCCGGGGGCGGCGGCGCCCGGCGCGGACCTGCCCGTGGTCGTGGTGCCCGTGGGCCCCGACGACGCGGCGCTGGACGCCTGCCTCGCCGCGCTGGACGCCTCCACCCCGGCCGGCACCCGGGTCTGGCTGGTGGACGACGCCGTCGGCGGGCCGCGGGTGCGCGCGGTGGTCGATGCCTGGCTCGCGCGCACGCGCCTGCAGGCCGGGTACGGGCGCCGGCCCGCGCCACGGGGCGAGGTCGCGCACCTGGACGAGGTGCTGCGTGCCTGCGGCGGCGACGTGGCCGTGCTCGCGCCCGACGCACGCCCGGCCGCGGGCTGGCTCGTGCGCATGCAGCGCCAGTTCGCGGCCGACGCCTCGATCGCCAGCCTCACGCCCTGGAGCAATGCAGGCGAGACGGCCGCCTTCCCGCGCCTGGGCGAATGCGCGCCGCTGCCGTCGCAGCCGGACGCGATCGCGCGTGCGGCGGCCGACGCGGCGCGCGCGCCCGTCGAACTGCCCGCCGCCGTGGGCCACGCCGTGCTGCTGCGGGGCGCCATGCTGCGCGCGGTGGGCGGGCTCGATGCGACGACCTACCGCTCGTGCTACGCCGCGCTCATCGATCTCTCGCTGCGCATGCAGGCCTTCGGCGGGCGCAACCTGCTGTGCGCGCAGGCGTTCGTCGCCCGCGGGGCCGAAGGGCGCCCGGCCGATGGCGACCTCGACCGCCTGGCGGCACGCTGGCCGCACTGGAATGCCGCCCTGGCCACCTTCCTGATGCGCGATCCGCTGCGCGAGGCCCGCGATGCCGTGGCCGCCACGCTCGCGCGCCACGAGGCGGCCATCGCCACGCAGGCGGAGCTGTTCGCCGAGGGCGCGCGCGCATGAGGCGCATCCCCTGCCCGGCGCGTGCCCGGCACCCCGCAGGCGCGGTCGTGGCGGGCAGGTGCCCGACGACCCGCGGAGCCCTGCGTTGAGCGCCGACATCGCCGCCATCGTCGTCACCTACCGCAGCGCCGAGACCATCGCGCTCTGCCTGCAGCGCCTGCTCGTCGCCGCGGGCGTGGCGGCGGTGCGCGTGGTCGACAATGGCTCCGACGACGGCACGCTGGAGATCGTCGCGCGCATCGCCAGCATGGACCCCCGCCTTCGCTTCATCGCCAATCCCGACAACCCGGGCTTCGCGGTGGCCTGCAACCAGGGCGCGTCGGACGTGGACGCGGCCTGGCTGGCCTTCGTCAATCCCGACTGCCTGGTCGAGCCCGATACGCTCCTGCGCCTTCGCGAATCGGCCCGCGGGCTGGGTCACGCGCTGCTGGGCGCCGACCTGGTGGACGAGGAGGGGGTGCGCGACGGCGCGGCGCGGCGGCGCGATCCCGACTTCGGCGCGATGCTCGCCGGCCTGGTCGGCCGCGCGCGCGGCACCGACCTCGCGCTGGCACCCTCGCAGGAGCGCCTGCAGCGCGTGGACGCGGTATCCGGTGCGCTGATGCTGATGCCGCGCAGCCTGTTCGTTCGCATCGGCGGCTTCGACGCGGGCTATCGCCTGCATGCCGAAGACCTCGACCTCTGCCGTCGGGCGCGCGAGGCGGGCGCCACGATCGCGGTGGACAACGGCGTACGCGTGGTGCACGTGCGCGGCGTCTCCAGCCGCTCGCGGCCGGTGTTCGTCGAATGGCACAAGCATCGCGGCCTGTGGCGCTATTTCCGCAAGTTCGAGGCGGCACGGCGCGGGCCGCTGACGCGCGTGCTGGTGCCCGCGGCGATCGCCGTGCGCTTCGTCCTGGCGGCCGCGCGCGCCTGGTGGCGTGCGCGCGCCTGATCAGCGGCCGAGCCGCAGCTTGAACTGCAGGCCCAGGGTATCGGGGGTCACGTCCGCGACCCGCGGCAGGTAGATCAGGTTCAGGCCCAGCCGGGCGCCTTCGATCTTGGCGACCAGGCCGCCGGCCGGTGCGAGGCCGCCGTCGTTGTAACCGGGGTATCCGGTGACCGCGCCGACCATGCCGCCGACGCGCACGTAGCGGCCCAGCTGCAGCGGCGTGTAGTGGTAGAGCGCGTACCAGGAGTCCTCGTCGACCGAGTTGCGGTAATAGCCGGCCGATGCCGCATGGCGCGGCTTCCACTGCAGCTCCACGCCGGCGCCCCAGTTCTCCTGGTTGAAGTCCTCGCCCGCGGCCAGGAACTCCTCCTCGTCGCCGAAGTGGTACGAGACGAGGTTGAGGTTGCCCCACCATTCGGGCGCGCTGCGTGCCTGCTGCGCGCGCGCGGCGCCCGCCGCGGCAAGCAGCAGCACCAGCAGGCAGGGGCGCAGCAGGCGGACGGACGTGATCATCGGCGTAGCCCCGCGTCGGGATGCCGGAGAGTGTGCGTCGCGCCGCGTGCAGCAGCGGTCACGGTCGTGCGGGGACGACGGCGTGCGTGCGGCAGCGGCCGCCCGGTCGGGCCTGCGTAGCCCGGGTAAGCGAAGCGCACCCGGGGCTTTCGGGTGC
>JBMOOW010000092.1:0-7166 GCA_049323195.1 Pseudomonadota bacterium
GCTTCCGTCCCCGCCGACACGAACCGGCCCGAGGCCGCCCCGCCGTCGGCCGACGCGACGCCGGCTGCCGGCAGCACGCGGTCGGTCGTGCCCGCGTCTTCCCCGACTGCGGATGTGGCCGACGCGAGCGCGCCGCCCGTGCCCGCCGCCCCGTCGCCACGCGCGGCGCCGGCCCCGAAGCCGATCCCGCGCCAGGCTTCGCTGCGCCCCGGCGAGCTCATCCGCGTGCCGCTGTCGGTGCGCTGGCGCGACCTCGACGCCTTCAACCACGTCAACAACTCGAAGTACCTGAGCTACCTCGAGGAGGCGCGGCTGCGCTGGATGCTGACGATCCCGGGCATGGGGCTCGACGACGACGTCGCGCCGGTCGTCGCGGCGTCCAACCTCAACTACCGCCGGCCGATCGAATGGCCCGGGGACGTAGTGATCGAGCTGTTCGTCGAACGCCTGGGCAACACCAGCCTGACGATCGGGCATCGCATCGTGGATGCGACCGAGGGCGGCGTCACCTACTGCGACGGCAACGTGGTGCTGGTCTGGATCGACCGCACCAGCGGACGCGCCGCGCCGTTGCCGGGGTCGGTGCGCGCGGCCTGCGCGCGGCGCTGATCAGGGCGCGGTCGCGCGCACCGGGACGTCGGCGAACACGCGCCGGCCGTCGGCCAGGACGAACTCGAGTCGCACGCGGCTACCCTGCCGCACCTGGCCCCGGGGCTGCATCAGCATCACGTGCAGCCCGCCGGGCTTGAGTTCCACGGTCCCGCCCGCAGGCAGCACGACGCGCGGTACCGCGCGCATGCGGCTCATACCGTTCTCGATGCGCGTCTCGTGCAGGCTGACGTCGGCAAAGGCCGGGCTGCCCGCGGAGACGATCTCCGCCTGCACCCTGCACGGGTTGCGCACCACGGCGAAGGCCGCCCCCATGGGCATGCCCGGCGCCATCCGGACCCAGCCCGTCTCCACGACGGGCGTACAGGGGGCGGTGCCCTGGCCCGCGATGGCGACGGCGGGGACGATGAGCAGCAGGAAGGCCAGAATGCGCATGCGCGGATTCTATTGCCGCGGCCGTGCGGCGCGATGAATCGCCGCGGTAGTCTGCGCACATCCAATGGAGACCCGCATGCCCCTGGTCGAGACCCACTCCCACGGCGACATCGCCGAACTGCGCCTGGCGCGACCGCCCGTCAACGCCCTCGATCCGGCGCTGTGCGCGGCCATCCGCGAGGGCCTGGCCGCGGCGGTGGTCTCGGGCGCGCGCGGCATCGCACTGAGCGGCGGCCCCTCGGTGTTCTCCGCGGGCCTCGACGTGCCCTACCTGATGTCGCTCGGCCGCGACCACGAAGCCCTGATGCACGCCTGGGAGGCGTTTTTCGGCGCCGCGCGCGCGATCGCCGATTCACCCGTGCCCGTGGTGGCGGCGATGGCCGGCCACGCGCCCGCCGGCGGCTGCGTGCTCGCGCTGTGCTGCGATTACCGCGTCATGGCGCGCTCGCCCGACCCGGCCCGCCCGTTCCGCATCGGCCTCAACGAGACGCAGGTCGGCCTGGTGGCGCCGGAGGGCATCCAGGCCCTGCTGCGCCGCGTGGTCGGGCCGCATCGCGCGGAACGGCTGCTGGTCGGCGGGCTGATGCCGACCACGGACGAGGCGCATGCCATCGGCCTCGTGGACGAGGTGGCCACGCCGGAGGACACCCTGCCCCGCTCGATCGACTGGTTGCAGGGCCTGCTCGCGCTGCCGCGCGAACCGATGCTGGAAACGCGCGCGATCGCACGCGCCGACGTCGTCGACGCACTGCATCCGCGCCGCATCGAACTCGAGCGCTTCGTCGAGGGCTGGCACCGCCCCGATACGCAGGCCGCGCTGCGCGCCGTGCTGGCGCGGCTGGGAAGGTAGGGAACCCCGCGCGCGGCGCGCACCGAGGGCGCCGCCCGCCGCGGCGCGACGGGCGCGAGGGCCCGGTGGTCCGCGATCAGTCGCCGGTCGCCACCGGCCGCGCCGGGTCCTCGATCCAGCCGCTCCAGGACCCGGTCGACAACCGCGCGCCGTGCAGCCCCGCATGCTCCATGGCGAGCAGGTGGTGGCAGGCGGTGACGCCGGAGCCGCACATCACCACCACGCCTTCCGGCGGGACGGGGCCCAGCAGCCGGCCGAACTCGCCCGCCAGCACGTCGGCGGACTTGAACCGGCCCTCGTGGAGATTGAGCGCGAAGGGACGGTTGATGGCACCGGGCACGTGGCCGGCAACGCGATCCAAGGGCTCGACCTCGCCACGGAAGCGCTCGGGCGCGCGCGCATCGACCAGCAGGCCGCCGGCCTCGACATGCCGCCGCACGGCTTCGCTGTCGAGCAGGCGCGCATGGTCGAAACGGCCCTCGTAGCGCGTGGGCACGGGCTCCACGGGAGCGTCGTCCACGGGATGGCCCAGCTCCAGCCAGCGGTTCCAGCCGCCGTCCAGCACCGCCACGCGCTCGTGGCCCCAGGCCTTGAGCATGAACCACAGGCGCGCGGCCGCCAGTGCGCCGTCGGCCGCGTCGTAGACCACCACCTGGTCGCCCGGATGCACGCCCCAGCGCGAAAGCAGCGCGGCGAACTTCGCATCGTCCGGCCACGGGTGGCGGCCGCCGGGCCGCCCCGGCTCGGAGAGATCGCGCTCGAGGTCGGCATAGCGCGCGCCCGGCAGGTGCGAGGCGCGGTACTGGGCCTCGCTGCGGCTACGGTCGGCCAGTACGGCGCGTGCGTCGACGACGACCAGGTCCTTGCGACCGAGCGCATCGCGCAGCGTCCCGGCGGAAACCAGCGTGGTCCAGTGGCTCATGCGGTGCGCTCCAGTCGCTCGGCGAGGTTGACCAGCATCGAGGCGGTCGCGCCCCAGATGCGCTGCGGCTCGTAACGATACTCCCAGACCTCGCGCGCGCGGCCCGCATGCTCGAAGCGGTGCGCGCCCCGGTTGCCTGCCTCGAGCAGGTAGCGCAGGTCGACCTCGAACACGTCCGCGACCTCGCGCGGATCGGGCACCGCCACGTAGGCCGGATCGATCATCGCGACCACGGGAACCACGCGGAACCCCGTGATGGTGGCCAGCGGGTCCAGATAGCCCCAGGGTTCGATGAGCCTGCGCGGAATGCCGACTTCCTCCTCGGTTTCGCGCAGGGCCGCGTCGACGAGGTCGCGATCGCCCGGGTCGACGCGTCCGCCCGGGAAGCTCACCTGCCCGCCGTGGCGGCGCAGCCCCTCCACGCGACGCGTCAGCAGGACGCGCGGCCCCTCCGTGCGCGGCACCAGGCCGACCAGCACGGCGGCAGGCACGAGGGCGCTCGCGTCGACCAGGTCTTCGAGTTCATGCAGGTTCCAGCCCGGGCCTTCCGGGGGCGACGCGACCGGATGCACCGCACGGCGCAGCCGGGCGAGCAGTGCCGTGTCCATGCTCAGGCGGACCCGTCGCGGGCGGCCTCGCGCTGGGGCAGCACGACATCCATCAGGCGCAGGCGTTCGGCATCAGCCATCGTCGACCAGCGCGCGATCTCGTCGAGCGTGCGCAGGCAGCCGGCACAGAGCCCGTCGGTGGAGATCTCGCAGACGCCGACGCAGGGGCTGAGCACGGTGCGCGCGGTGGGAAGGTTCATGCCGCGATTCTGGCAGGGGCCGGGCCGGCCGCAAAACGGCGAACGCCGGCGCAGGGCCGGCGTCCGGGGACGAAATCACGACGATCGCGGCCGGAGCCGCCGGATCCCGCAACCGCGGGGCTGACGATTCGGCAACGCCGTCGGCGCCATGCGGCCACGGGCCATTTCGCGAAAGGCACTGGATCCCCGCTTTCGCGGGGATGACGATTCGGCAAAGCCGTGGACGCCATGCGTCCACGGGCTGCTTCGCGAAAGGCGCTGGATCCCCGCTTTCGCGGGGATGACGCATCGGCAAAGGCGTCCGCACTATGTGCGGACGCGCCGATGCGTCACTTGACGCTGACCAGCTTGATCTCGAACTGCACGGCCACGTTCGGCGGGAAGCCGGTGCGCGGGTCGGCGCCGTAGGCCTTGTCGGCCGGCAGCGTGACTTCCCACTTCGAGCCGGCCGGCATCTGCAGCAGCACCTCGCGCATGGCCGGCATTTCGATCTCGCTGAGCTTCATGGCCGGGATGGCCTGGGCCGGGCGCGCCTGCGGCGGACGCTCGCCCCAGGCGAACGGGCCGGCGACCTCGAGCTGCACGGTGCTCGCCTGGGTCGGCTTGGCACCCGTCCCGTTCTCGATCACGCGGTACTGCACGCCGCTGGGAAGCAGCTTCACGCCCGCCTTGGCCTTGTTGGCCGCGATGAACGCATCGCTCTTGGTCTTGTTCTGCGCAGCGGCCTTCTCCCATTCGGCCTTCGCGCGCGCTTCCTGGCGCTGCTGCATGGCCTGCACCGCCGTGCGGAGCTGGTCGACGGGCACCGCCGGTTCCTTCCTGGCGGCGGCATCCTGCAGCGCCTTCACCACGGTGTTGATGTCGACCTGCTCGCCGCGCGCCATCAGGCCCGCGATGTTCACGCCGGCATCGTAGCCGAGCGCATAGCTGAGCTTGCCCTTCTCGGACGTGGTGTCCTGCGCGCTGGCGAGACCGGCGGACAGGACCAGGGCCGCCGTCGCGACGGCCATCAAACGCAACTTCATTCAAAAACCTCCGGAAAGGATGCTCGGTGCGCCGCATGCGCATTGGACCTTCGAGGTCCCCGCGATGCACCCCGGTCGACAGCCCCGAGTGGCGCGCTAGGATACGGGCGGCAGGCCTTAACTGCCACTGACGCCAAGCCCTGTGACCGCGGTTCCGCCCGCGAGTTCCGCCGCGCTCCAGGCGGCCCTGGGCGCCCGTTCTCCTCCCGTTGGGATCCCTCATGTCCGAACCCGCCGCTTCCCCGCCGGTCACCGTCGCCGATCGCGACGCCGTGCGCGTCATCACCGTCAACCGCCCCGACAAGCTCAACGCGCTCAACGCCGCGACGCTGGACGCGCTGGACGCCGCCTTTTCCGCGGCGATCGCGGACGATGCCGTCCGCGCCATCGTGCTCACGGGCGCGGGCCCCAAGGCCTTCGTGGCCGGCGCCGACATCGCCGAGATGAACACCCTTACGCCGGTGCAGGGCCGCGATTTCGCGCTGCGCGGGCAGCGCATGATGCGGCGCGTGGAGCGCAGCCCGAAGCCGGTGGTCGCGATGGTGAACGGCTTCGCGCTGGGCGGCGGGCTGGAGCTCGCGATGTGCTGCCATCTGCGCATCGCGGCGGACACCGCGCGCGTGGGCCAGCCGGAGATCAACCTCGGCCTGATCCCCGGCTTCGGCGGCACGCAGCGGCTGCTACGGCTGGCCGGCCGCGCGGCCACGCTCGAGCTCTGCCTGCTCGGCACGCCCATCGATGCGGCACGGGCGCGCGAGCTCGGCATCGTCAATCGCGTGGTAGCCGCCGCCGAGCTCGAGGCGCAGACCATGGCCATCGCGCAGCAGCTTGCCGCGTCCGCGCCGCTGGCGCTGCGTGGCACGCTGGACTGCGTGAACCATGGCGGCGAATGCGGCATCGAGGAAGGGCTGGAATACGAAGCCGCGCAGTTCGGCCTCATGTTCTCGACGCGGGACATGCGCGAAGGCACCACCGCCTTCCTGGAACGCCGCAAGCCGAGCTTCTCCGGCACGTGACCGCGGGCTGCCCCGTCTGCGGTTGCATGCTCGACGCGCCGGCGCATGCGCTGGCCGCGGCGCTGGCGCAGGACGACCTCGACGGCGCGCTAGTCCTCGGACTGCTCGGCACCGGCGGCTGTCCCGCGTGCAGCCAGGCATGCACGCACGCCCTGCTCGCCGCGCGCGACGAGCGTCGTGCCGCGTTCGCCGCACGCGAGCGCTTCCACGCGCGACAGGCACGGCTGGCCCGCCGTGCGGCGGAGAAGGCCGCAGCCCGCCTGGCCGTCGCGCCGCAGCCCGGCCGGCCCGCCCTGCCCCCGGCCGCCGCCGACGCGCTCGCCCGCGCCATGGCGAGGGCGAAGGGGCCGCGGCCGTGAAGCGCACCAGGTCGACCCGACCCGACGGCCGCGAGGCACCCGTTCCGGCCAAAGCCGCTGCGCGCACGCGCACGCGCAAGGCCGATGCTCCTGCGCGCGCCAGCCGGATGCAGGGCGAGGCGACGGCTTCGTCGACGCAGGACGCGCCGGCCCGAGGCATCGCCAGGGCGTCGCCGCGTCGGGGGCAGCGCGGGAGCGCCACCGCGAAACCGGCCGGCACGCCGCGAAGGCCGGCAGCGAAGAAGATCGGCAGGCTGCCCGCCGCAAAGGCTGCCCCGAAGAAGGCCACGGCGCGACGGAGGCTGATCGAAGCCGCTCCCGGTCCCGCACGACGCCTGCACCCCGCCGAGGTGCGCGAGATGTTCGAACGCCTGCGCGAGGCCAACCCGGCACCGACCACCGAACTCGAGTACCGCACGCCCTACGAGCTGCTGGTGGCGGTGACGCTGTCGGCGCAGATGACCGACGTTGGCGTCAACAAGGCGACACGCCGGCTGTTTCCCGTCGCCAACACGCCGCAGGCGATCGCGGCGCTCGGCGTCGAGGGCTTGGCGCCATACATCGCCAACGTCAACTTCCACCGCACCAAGGGCGCGAACGTGGTGGCGATGGCCCACCGGTTGCTGGAGCGCCACGGCGGCGAGGTGCCGCGCGAGCGCGAGGCGCTGGAAGCGCTGCCCGGCGTCGGGCGCAAGACCGCCAACGTGGTGCTCAACACGGCCTTCGGCGAAGTCGCGATGGCGGTGGACACGCACATCTTCCGCGTCTCCAACCGCACGGGGCTGGCGCCCGGCCCGGACGTGCGCGCGGTCGAGGACGAGCTGCTGCGCACCGTGCCCGACGCGTTCCTGCGCGACGCCCACCACTGGCTCATCCTGCACGGGCGCTACACCTGCAAGGCGCGCCTCCCAGAGTGCCCCCGCTGCATCCTGCGCGACCTCTGCCAGTACACGGCCAAGACGCCCGGCGCACCGCCGCCGCTGGAGGTATCGCCCGGCCCGGTCGCGAAAAAAAGAGGTTCTTCACCCAACTCCGGGGAACGCGGCCCGGATCTTCAGGAAGAAGTAGGCGTCGTCACGGTAGCCGTAGGCCATGCGCTTGATGACCTTGATCCTGTTGTTGATGCCTTCGACCAGGTTGGT
>JBMOOW010000093.1:0-7156 GCA_049323195.1 Pseudomonadota bacterium
GCCGCCCTTGCCCTGCGCGGGCGGCGTGCGTCGCTCGCCCTTGCCGGCCGGTCGCGGGCCGCCTGGCCGGTCGGACTTCTTCTGTACCGGCGCGGGCTTGAAGCCCAGGCCGAGCAGCTGGTCGCGGAGGCTGTCACTCATGGCAGTGTTCGATGCAGGACGTCAGTAGTGGGGGGGCGGCGGCTCGCTGGCCGCGTCGCCGGTGAGGCCGGAGGCGAGCCCGGCGCGCAGCTGGCGCAGCTCGTCAAGCGCACGCTGCACCACCAAAACGAGGCGCGCGTTCTCCATGCGCAGGTCGGCGAGCGCGTCGCCGAGCTCGGCGATCGTGTGCTCCTGGAACGCCAGCCGGGTTTCCAGGTCGATGATGCGGTCCTCGTCCATGCTCATGCCTGCTGGACCGAGCGGCCGCGGCCGATGCCGTAGTAGGCGATGCCCGCCGCCTCGACCTCGTCGGGGTGGTAGATGTTGCGGCCGTCGAAGACCACGCCATCGCGGAGTGCGGCCTTCAGGCGCATGAAATCGGGGCTGCGGAACTGCTTCCACTCGGTGACGACGACGAGCGCGTCGGCGTCCGCCAGGGCCGCGTTCGCGCTGTCGCAGAGCACGAGGTCGTCGCGCTCGCCGAAAACGCGTGCGGCCTCGTGGCCGGCCTCGGGGTCGAAGGCACGCACGCGCGCTCCAGCATCCCAGAGCTGGCGCAGCAGGCACCGGCTCGGCGCCTCGCGCATGTCGTCGGTATTGGGCTTGAAGGCCAGACCCCATACCGCGAACTGCCTTCCGCGCAGCGCTGCGGCGCCGCCGTAGTGCCTCGCGATCAGCTCGAACAGATGGCCCTTCTGGCGTGCATTGACGTGTTCGACCGCGCGCAGCAGTTCGGGCTCGATGCCGGCCTGCTGCGCGGTACGCGCCAGCGCCTGGACGTCCTTGGGAAAGCAGGAGCCGCCATAGCCCGCGCCGGGGTAGATGAAGTGCCAGCCGATCCGGGGGTCGGAGCCGATGCCCTGGCGCACCATCTCGACATCGGCGCCCACGTGCTCGGCGATCTGCGCGATCTCGTTCATGAACGAGATCTTGGTGGCCAGCATGGCGTTGGCAGCATACTTCGTGAGTTCCGCCGAACGCACGTCCATCACCACGATGCGCTCGTGGTTGCGGTTGAAGGGCGCGTAGAGCCGCTTCAGGCGTTCGACGGCCGCGGGGCCCGAGGCGCCGATGACGATACGGTCCGGCCTCATGAAGTCGTTGACCGCGTCGCCCTCCTTGAGGAATTCGGGGTTGGACGCGACTTCGAACCCGACGTCGACGCCCCGCGCGGCCAGTTCGGACGCGATCGCCTCGCGCACGCGGTCGGCCGTCCCGACCGGCACGGTCGACTTGTTGACGACGAGGCCCGGACGCTCGAGGTGGCGCCCGATCGTGCGTGCGACATCGAGCACGTGGCGCAGGTCGGCGCTGCCGTCCTCGCCGGGCGGCGTGCCCACGGCGATGAAGATCACCTCGCCGTGCGCGATCGCGGCGGCGGCATCGGTGGTGAAGTGCAGGCGGCCGGCGGCGTGGTTGGCACGCACCAGCGCGGTCAGCCCGGGCTCGAAGATGGGGACCTCGCCGCGTGCGAGGCCGGCGACCTTCGCCTCGTCCACGTCGACGCAGACCACGTCGTGGCCGACGTCGGCAAGACAGGTGCCGGTGACCAGCCCGACGTAGCCGGTTCCGAAGATGGTGACGCGCATAGGGGCGATTCCGCCGTCCCGGGCACCAGGCCCGGGACGGCGCATGCATCAGCGACCCGGGCCCGCGGGGGCCGCGCCGGGCTTTTCGATGCCCAGCAGCTCGACCTCGAAGACCAGCGTCGCGTTCGGGCCGATCGGGCCGCCGGGCGTGCCGGCTTCACCATAGGCAAGGTTGCCCGGCAGCCAGAGGCGGTACTTGCTGCCCACCGGCATCAGCTGGATGCCCTCGCGCCAGCCGGGTACCACCTGCTGCAGCGGGATGACGGCGGGCTGGCCGCGGTCAACCGAGCTGTCGAACTTCGTGCCATCCAGCAGCGTGCCGGTGTAGTGCACGCGCACCAGGTCGCTTTCCTTCGGCTTGGGCCCGGTGCCTTGCGTGATCACCTGGTACTGCAGGCCGGAAGGCGTGGTCTGCACGCCCTGCTTCTTCGCATTCGCAGCGAGGAACTCCTGCCCGGCCTTCTGGTTCTTGCTGGCCAGCTGCATCTGCTCGGCGATGCGCTTGGCCTGGATTTTCTGCGCGAACGCCTCGCGCACCTTGGCCGCCTGCTCCTCGGTCATCAGCGGCTTGCCGCCTTCCAGGGAAGTTCGCAGCGCCTTCTCGAGCGTGTCGACGTCGACCTCGTCCTTCACCTGCTCCAGCGTCTTGCCGATGTCCAGGCCGATCATGTAGCTGATGCGCTCCTTCTCGTCCTTCAGGCCGGGAATGGCATCGGCGTCGGCCGTCTTGGCGTCGGCGGCGGGCTTGTCGCCGGCCTTGCCGGCTGCGGTGTCCTGGTTGCAGCCGGCGAGGGCCAGTGCCGAGGCCAGCGTGGCGAGCGCGAGCGGGGTGTGCAGTTTCATGGGGGAAGCTCCGTGGATTCGGGCGGCCGCGCTCAGGGCGCGATGGCGAGCAGTTCGACGTCGAAGACGAGCGTGGCGTTCGGGCCGATCTGCGCGCCCGCGCCACGTTCGCCGTAGCCGAGCTCGGAGGGTACCCAGAAGCGGTACTTCGCGCCCACCGGCATCATCGACACGCCTTCCGTCCAGCCCGGGATCACCTGGTTGAGCATGAACTCGGCCGGCTGACCGCGATCGTAGGAGCTGTCGAACACGGTGCCGTCCAGCAGCGTGCCGTGGTAGTTCACGCGCACGCGGTCGGTGGGGCGCGGACGCGCGCCCGAGCCCTGGCGCAGCACCATGTACTGCAGGCCCGACGGCGTGGTGAAAACGCCCTTCTTCGCCTTGTTCGCGGCGAGGAACTTCGCGCCCTGCTCGCGGTTGGTGGTCGCAAGCGCCGCGGCGCGCGCCTCGAGCTTGGCGCGCATCTCGCGGGAGAACTCCTCGCGCAGCGCGTTGCGCTCGGCCTCGGCCATCGCGGGCGGCTTGCCGGCGAACGAATCGCGCAGGGCCTGCACCATCACGGCGAGGTCGATCTCGTCCTTGATCTGCGCAAGCGAGCGGCCCACGTCGGTGCCCACGAGGTAGCCGACCTTCTCCTTCGACACCTCGGGCGCCGTCATGCCCGCCGGCGCCTGCCCGCTGCGCGCGGCGATGCGCTGCATCAGCGCCTGGCTGATCTGTTGCGCTTCCGCGCCGGTCAGCAAGGGCGCACCGCCCTCGAAGGAGGCCCGGATGGCGCGCTCGAACGCGGCCAGGTCCATGTCCGGCGCGACGGGCGCGATCGACTGCGCGATGTCGAAGCCCACGAGCTGGCTCACCTTCGCGCGGCGCGCCGCCGGCACCGCGGGAGCGGAGGCGGACGCCGCAGGACGCGCCGGAGCGGGCGCCTGCTGGGGGGCGGCGACCGTGGCGAACACGGCAGCGGTGGCGAGCAGCGCGGCGGCACCGCGCGCATACGTCTTCATGCAGCGACTCCTGGGCAGCGCCGGACGCGGCGCGAAGCCCCGTATTGTCAGGCCCGGGGCTGAACCGGGCAATTGCGACGTCGCAGGCGCCGGGGAACCCGGACCATGACTTCAGTTGGGGGCACGGCGCTTGACCGGGACCAATTTGGTGTTATAGTTGCCTACAACACCGGTCTACCAACGAGGACGCCTGCCATGACCCGCAAGCTCCGCAACAGCCTGAACGCCCTGCTGCTCGCTTCCGCGGCCTGCATGCTCGGCGCCGTCACGCTGGCTGCCCTGCCCGTCGGCACGGATGCCGGAACACCCGCCCGGGTCACCGCCTCGCCGGCCGCCGGGCTGCAGGCCCAGGCGCCGGCCGGACAGCGCAAGGCGCGCCGCACACACCGCATGCGCCCGTCGCTGGGCATGCCCTATTTCTCCTTCGTACCGCGGGGCTGACCCATGGCCGCCATCCAGTGGAGCGACGGCGCTCCGATCTACCGCCAGCTGAAGGACCGCGTCATCGCCATGATGCTCGACGGCCTGCTCAAGCCGGGCGATCCCCTTCCCTCCGTGCGCCAGGTGGCCGCGGAATACCAACTCAACCCGATCACCGTCTCGCGCGCCTACCAGGAGCTGGCGGACGAGGCACTGGTCGAAAAACGCCGAGGACTGGGCATGTACGTCACCGAAGAAGCCGCGAAGAAGCTGCTGGTCAACGAACGCGAGCGCTTCCTCACGGAAGAGTGGCCGCAGGTCATGGAACGCATCGCCCGCCTGGGACTCCGCCTCGAGGAACTGATGGCCGCCGGCCGTAAGGAAGGCTCGCAATGAACGCGCAGGTCGCCCCGTCCTCCCCGGCCCCCGTGGTCCGCGCCCGCGGGCTGCGCAAGGCCTACAAGAACAAGGTCGCCCTCGACGGCACCGCCTTCGAGATCCCGGCCGGCCGCATCGTCGGCCTCATCGGCCCCAACGGCGCCGGCAAGACCACCGCGCTCAAGGCCATGCTCGGGCTGATCCCGTTCGATGGCGATCTGTCCGTGCTCGGCCGCGACCCGCGCACCCAGCGCGACGAGTTGATGCAGGACGTCTGCTTCATCGCCGACGTGGCCGTGCTGCCGCGCTGGATCCGGGTGAAGGAGGCGATCGAGTTCGTCGCCGGCGTGCATCCGCGCTTCGACATGGCCAAGTGCCAGCGCTTCCTCGCCGGAACGCAGCTCACGCCGAACCTGAAGGTCCGGGAGATGTCGAAGGGCATGATCGTGCAGCTGCACCTGGCGCTGGTCATGGCTATCGACGCCAAGCTGCTGGTGCTCGACGAACCGACCCTCGGCCTCGACATCCTCTATCGCAAGCAGTTCTACCAGCGCCTGCTGGAGGACTACTTCGACGAGGAGAAGACGATCATCGTCACGACCCACCAGGTCGAGGAGATCGAGCACATCCTCACCGACGTGATGTTCATCCGCGACGGCAGGATCGTGCTCGACGCGCCCATGGACACGCTGGGCGAGCGCTACGTCGAGGTGCTGGTCGATGCGACGCGCCTCGACGAGGCCCGCGCCCTGGGGCCGGTCGACGAGCGCGCCCTGCCCTTCGGCAAGACCGTGATGCTGTTCGACGGGGCGCCCGCCGACCGCCTCGAAACCCTCGGCGAAACCCGTACGCCCGGCCTGGCCGACCTGTTCGTGGCCACCATGAAGGGGACCTACGCATGAACGCGATCACCGACACCCTGCCGCAGCGCCGCCCCGTGGCCGCGCCGCATGCAACGCACAAGTTCAAGCTGCTGCTCAGGCGCGAATTCTGGGAGCACAAGGGTGGCTTCTTCTGGGCCCCGCTGATCGCCGGCGGCATCGCCCTGCTCTTCACCGTGCTCGCCTCGGTGGGGCTCACCATCGCCAAGCGGCGCTCGGGCAACGACTTCGAGGTCAGCGTCGACGATCCCGAGCGGATCGCCAAGCTGCTCGGCGGTGTCGGCGACGGCGCGCTGTTCGGCGGCATCGCCCTCGCCCTGGTGGTGCTGGGCTTCGTCGTCTTCTTCTACGCACTGGGCTGCCTGTACGACGACCGCAAGGACCGCAGCGTGCTGTTCTGGAAGTCGCTGCCGGTATCCGACGCGGGCACGGTGGGCTCGAAGCTCGCCTGGGCGCTTGGCCTGGCGCCGACGCTCGCGGTCGCCATCGGCATCGCCTTCGGCATCGCCTTCTGGGTGGTCGCCGCCCTGACCACCACGGTCAACGGCGTGCCCGGTGCCAGCGGCGTGTTCATGCACTCCCACCCGTTCCGCGTGATCGGCAACGTGCTGGCCATGATCCCGCTGTACGCGCTCTGGGCTTTGCCCGCCGTGGGCTGGTTGATGTTCTGCTCGGCCGCCGCGCGCACCAAGCCCTTCCTGTGGGCGGTGATGATCCCGGTGCTCGGCTGCGCCCTGGTGAGCTTCGCGAACGTGGTGCTCGGCCTGGGCTACGACGTGGGCCCGCTGTGGTACGCCGTCGCCTACCGCAGCCTGCTCAGCGTCTTCCCGGCCAGCTGGCTGCCGCGGCTGGACGGCGTCTCCGCCGACCGCGTCCAGGAACCCAACGACCTGAGCCTGCTCGTCAACGCGGCCGACAACTGGACCCTCGCCGGTTCGGCCGACCTCTGGATCGGCGTGGTGGTGGGGGTGCTGATGATCCTCGCGGCGGTGCGCCTGCGCCGCTGGCGCGACGAGGGCTGAGCCCGGGTCGCCCGCACCGGAGCCCGGCGTCCCGCCGGGCATCCGCCCCCCGCGCCGCCGCGACCTCGCGCTGCGCTGACACGATTCCGGAGAGCCCAACGATGACGATCGTCCGCACCATCCTCTGCGCCGCGCTCGTCGCGTCGCTCGCCGCCTGCCAGGCGCAGTCGCCAGAGAGCGCCAACGGGTCGCAGGACGACCCGGGCCTCATTGCCCGCAATGTCGAGGTGGCCGTGGAGAAGGGCCGCCGGAAACTGGCTACCGAAAACATCAGCATCGACAAAGACGGCCAGGGCAAGGCCGAGATCACGCCGCAGGGCGACCTGCTGATCGACGGCAAGGCGGTGCCGGTGACCGATGCGCAGCGTGCGCTCGTGCTGGCCTATCGCGCGGAGCTCGTGGGCGTGGCCTCCGCCGGCATGGACGTTGGCGTGCAGGGTGCGCGCCTGGCCACCCGTGCGGTCGGCGAGTCGCTGCGCGGCATCTTCAGCGGCAACCCGGACGAGGTGGAAAAGCGCGTGGAAGCGCAGGCCGAGCCGATCCGCAAGGCGGCCCTGCAGCTCTGCGACCGCCTGCCCGCGCTCTACGACGCGCAGCAGAACCTCGCCGCCGCGCTGCCGGCCTTCGCGCCCTACGCGAAGATGGACCCGAGCGACATCGACGAGTGCCGCAAGGACGCCGTGGACGGCGAGCCGCCCGCCGCGCCGCAGCCGCCCTCCCCGCCCGCGGCTCCGCGGACGCCGGTAAAGGGCGACCTGATTCCCCACATTACGCATCCAGCGTTACGAGCCGGTAGGGCAGCGGCGGCGTACGGACCGCGACATAGAGCAGGCGCGGCACCATTGCCGCCATGTCGAAGCGGCGGTTGAAGCGGTAGC
>JBMOOW010000094.1:0-7101 GCA_049323195.1 Pseudomonadota bacterium
CCCCCGGGTGCGCTGCGCTTACCCGGGCTACGGGGATGACGTGCGAAGGCGCCCGTGGAAAGCGAAACGCCCGCCATGACCGGGCGTTTCGAGCCACGACGGCGGGCGTCGCTCAGTAGCGCACCAGCGCACTGCCCCAGGTGAACCCGCCGCCGAAGGCTTCGAGCAGGAGCAGCTGCCCACGCTGCACGCGCCCCGAGCGCACCGCCTCGTCGAGTGCCAACGGCACGGAGCCCGACGACGTGTTCCCGTGCCTGTCCACGGTGACGATCACGCGCTCCATCGGCATGTCCAGCCGCCTGGCCGTGGCTTCGATGATGCGCAGGTTGGCCTGGTGCGGGATCAGCCAGTCGATGTCGTGGCGGTCCAGCCCGTTGGCCTCGAGCGTTTCCTCGACCACCGAGTCCAGCGCCTTGACCGCGTACTTGAAGACGTCGTTGCCGGTCATCAGCACGCGCACGCCGGCGTTGTGCTCGCCGGGCTTGAAGCCGCTGGACACGCCCACGGGGTTGTACAGCAGCTCCTTCTTGCTGCCGTCGGCATGCAGGTGCGTGCTGAGGATGCCGGCCTCGGTGTCGGCCTTGAGCACCACCGCGCCCGCGCCGTCGCCGAACAGCACGCAGGTGGACCGGTCCGTCCAGTCGAGCATGCGCGTGAGCGTTTCGGCGCCCACCACGAGCGCGGTCTTCGCCGTGCCCGAGCGGATGAACTTGTCGGCGACCGTCAGCGCGTAGACGAAGCCCGAGCAGGCCGCGTTGACGTCGAAGGCGGGGCAGCCGAGCGCGCCCAGCCGGTTCTGCAGCAGGCAGGCGGTGGACGGAAAGATGATGTCCGGCGTGGTCGTGCCGAGCACGATCAGGTCGATGTCCGCGGCGGTGACGCCGGCGGCTTCCATGGCGCGCGTGGCGGCATGGAAGGCGAGGTCGCAGGTGGTTTCGCCCTCGGCGGCCACGTGGCGCTCGCGGATGCCGGTGCGCGCGGCGATCCACTCGTCGCTGGTCTCGACGAACTGCGCGAGGTCGTTGTTGGTGAGGACCTTCTCCGGCAGGTAGCTGCCGGTGCCCGCGATGCGCGAGAAAACGGTCTGGGTCATGCGCTGGCCCCGCTGGTGCGCAGGCCCGGCGCACCGGACCCGCGAGGATCACGCCCGGCGGGCGCGACCGGAAAAGCCGATGCGACCCGAAGGTCGCATCGTGTCGTGCGCGGAGGCGTCATCGCCTCGGCCCGGGCCGAGGGGGCGCCCCGGCGAGGCTCACTCTTCGTCGGCGATCTTCGACTTGGTGTCGATGACCTTCTTGCCGCGGTAGTAGCCGTCGGCGGTGACGTGGTGGCGCAGGTGCGTCTCGCCCGTGGTCGGGTCGGTGGCCAGCTGCTTCGCGCTCAGCGCGTCGTGGGCGCGGCGCATGCCACGGCGGGAGGGGGAAACGCGGGACTTCTGGACGGCCATCGGGATGCTCCGGGTGAAACGTGTGGCGGCGTCGGGCGCGGCCCGGGCCGAAAGGTGGAAATTATCGCCGGCGTTCGGCCCGAAGGCCAGCCCGCCCGGCAGGTGGACGGCGGCACGCGGCCGCCGCTCCGGCTCAGTCCGGCCGCTTCTTCAGGGCCGCCAGTGCCGCGAAAGGATTCGGGCGCTCGGGCTCGACCGCCTCGCCATCGCCCCACTCCCGCTCGACCGCCTCGGTCCCCGGCATCACCGGGACGACCGGCACGGCGAGGATCAACTCGTCCTCGACCAGGTCCAGCGTGCGCAGCTCGCCGGACTCGTCCAGCAGCAGCGGCTCGTACCCGGGCGGCAGCGCGGCTTCCTCCGCCTCGCTGCGCATCAGCCCCATGCGCTGTTCGATGCGCACCGGGAGCAGGAAACGCTCCAGCGTGCGCTGGCAGAGCAGCGGCAACTCGGCCGTGACGACCAGCCCGACGTAGGGCACGCCGAGCGCGTCGCGATCGAAGTCCAGCGAGAAGGCGGCTTCCCCCTCCGGCTCGACCAGGAGGTCGGCAAGGCGTTCGAGCGAGGCGAGCGGAACGCGCCCCTCGAAGCCGCGCCGGGCCGTGACCTGGCGCCAGGCGTCCAGGGTCTCGGGGACCGATTGACGGGTCGATTCCGTGGACATAAGCCGCGAAATGGTAGGGACCCGCCCGCCCCCTGTCAAACCACGGCTGCGCCCGCGCCCGTCGGCCATTGCCGCGTTGACGCGCTGGGCGTCAGACTGGCCGCCCTCGCCCGGAGAGCGCCGTGACCACCGCCGTCCTCGTCCTCGCCGCCCTGCTGGCGGCCGCCTGCATCGCGCTGCTCAGGCGGCGCGCGCGCCGGATGTCGCCACACCAGCGCGCCGTGCGCGACGTTCTCGACGCGGCCGATGCCCTCGAGGACCGGCTGCGGACGGCACGCGCGGAGATCGAGGCGGTGGCCGGCGAGACGCACGAGGATCCGGTCGGCGAGGCACTGCGGGAAATGCTGCGGCAGCGGCTCTGGCTGCGCGACCACGGCGCCGACGCCAGCCCGAAGCAGCTGGCCGACGTGCGCGAGGCCATCGACGCCGCGCGCCACCGGATCGACCACCAGCTCGCCCGCATCGAGGAAGCCCGTGCCCCCCGTGCATGAGGGCGCGCGCCTGGTGCTGGGCTCGACCTCGCGCTACCGGCGCGAGCTGCTCGAACGCCTGGGCCTGGCGTTCGACGTGGACCGGCCCGAGGTCGACGAGGCGCCCCGCCCATCCGAGTCGCCCGCCGCGCTCGTGGAACGCCTGGCGCGCGAGAAGGCCCTCGCCGTGGCTGCGCGACACCCCGGGGCCTGGGTCATCGGTTCGGACCAGCTCGCCGAACTCGATGGGCGCCCGCTGGGCAAGCCCGGTGGCCGCGAAGGGGCGATCGCCCAGCTCGCCGGCATGTCGGGCCGCGACGTGGTGTTCCTGACCGCGGTGTGCCTGGCACGCGGCGCGCAGGCCCATGCGCTGCAAGTCGACCGCACCGTCGTGCGTTTCCGCACACTCGATGCCGCGGAGATCGAACGCTACGTCGATGCCGAGCAGCCGTTCGACTGCGCGGGCAGCTTCAAGTCCGAAGGGCGCGGCGTCACGCTGTTCGATGCCATCGAGACGAGCGATCCGACCGCACTCGTCGGTCTGCCGCTGATCGCGACCGCACGCATGCTGCGCGACGCCGGCTTCGCCCTGCCCTAGCGGACGATCTCCACCGGGGTCTCCGGCCACGCCTCGACGCTGCCGTCGCGCCCGTGCAGGCGCAGGCCCAGCCAGTGCTGGCCAGGCGCGGCGTTGCCGACCGCGATGCGGCCGGCGAAGCCCAGATTCGGCATACCCGGATCCGACAGGCCGGCCCAGAAGCGCTCGAGCCCTTCATGGGGCCGCCCGTACCGCAGCTCGCCGACCACGCGGCCATCGAGCGTGGCCTCGACCTTCGCGATTCCGACGCCGTGCCGGAAAGCCCAACCCTGCACGTCGAACGACGTGCCGACGCGCGCCCCGGCCGCGGGCGTGTTGATCCAGGCCATGGCCGGCGTCGTGCAACTGCCGCGCGCACGGCCCGGCTCGAGGCGGAACAGGGCCAGGCGCTGGCGGCCGTGGTCGACATTCAGCATGCGCGCCGGCGGCAGGGGGCCAACGCGGCGGCACAGGTCGAGGTAATGCCGGTGCAGGTTCTTGAACTCGACCTCGCTCACGCCGACGACGAGCAGCACGGGACCTGCCGTGTCCGTGATCGCCTCGCGCTCCAGCCCCCACAGGCGCAGCTGCGGGGCGCGGCCGTGCTTGTGGTTGAGCGGATGGTCGAGCACGGGGATCTGCGGGTCGCCCAGTGCGAAGCCGAGCTCGGCACCGACCTTGAAGTTGTCGGCGACGACGCGCGTTCCGGGCGGCATGGTCGCGAGCTCCTCGCGCACCGCGCGCTCGAGTGCGTCCCAGCCCGCGAAGTTGGCCGGATACCACTTCTCCGCGGCCGCGCGTGCGCGCAGCGACGGCGTCGACACCGCCACGTAGTAGCCGAGCACCGCCCCGAGCCCGGCGACGGCGAGCGCGGTCGTTGCCGCGCGCAGCCAGCGCGGCCAGGTGTCGAGGAAACGGGGCAGCAGGGGCAGCAGCGCCAGCAGGCCCGGCAGCGGCCAGTGGAAGCTCACGCGCTCGGTATCGGCGAAGAAGCCGAGCACGAAGAAGCCGCCGACCACGAGCAGCCCCAACCAGGCGTAGAAGCGCGCGCTCGCCAGCGGGCTGCGCAGGTTCTCGCGGCCGGCCAGCAGCAGCGCGACGAACAGCAGGGGCGTGGCGAGCAGGGCCTGGATCGCGATGAACCACAGCCCTTCGGCGTGGAAGGCCCAGGGGTGGCGGTCGACGAGCTGGAAGCGAAGGCCGGCGTCGGCGTGGTCGTAGTTCCAGGCGACCAGCGGCGCCCAGGCCGCGGCACCGAGCAGGATCGCGATGATCACGCGCGGGTCGCGCAGTGCCCGGCGCCCGTCGGCGAGCATAAGCAGCGCGATGAAGCCCACGCCGATCACGGCGATGAAGCGGTAGTGGCTGAGCGCGCCGAGCGCGAGGCCCGCGGCGAGTTCCAGCGCATGCCGCGCGTCCACGCCGCGGAGCAGGCGCGAGCCGGCATCCATGCACAGCAGCGTCGCCAGCGCCATGACCGGGTCCGGCAGGGCAAGCAGACCGAGGCTGCCCGACAGCGGCAACAGCAGTGCGAAGCTGCCGGCGATCCAGCCCTCGCGCTCGCCAAAGCTGCGGCGCGCGATGCGCACGATCAGCAGCGGCACGAGCGCGGCCAGGACGAGGAAGGGCGCACGCAGGGCCAGCATGCTGTCGCCGCCCGCTTCCACCCCGAGCCGCGTGAGCCAGGCGGTCATGCCGGGCAGGTCGGAATACGCGGCGGCCAGGTGCCGGCCTTCCTGCCAGTAGAAGGCCTCGTCGACGAACAACGGCAGGCGCGCGGCGACGACGGCCTTCACCGCCAGCACCAGCGTCCACAACGCCCAGAAGATCCGGCGCGCCTGTCCGGCCGCCGGGTCCGACTGAATCCTCATCCGACCTCGCTACACTCGATGACGGCGAGGCCCGGGCCGTCGCCAGCGTTCGCGGCACGGCCGCGCAGTCCACGGAGAAACACGATGGCGCCACCCGCGGGGTCCGGCATGCTAACGCAGGCGATGCGGGATGCTCTTGACCGGGCGCAGACGCAGGTCAACGCCCTGGTGCTCGGCAAGGCGCACGAGGTGCGGCTTGCGTTCGTCGCGCTGCTCTCCGATGGCCACATCCTCATCGAGGACCTGCCGGGCCTGGGCAAGACCACGCTCGCCCATGCGCTCGCTGCCACCGTCGGCCTGCAATTCCAGCGCGTGCAGTTCACCTCGGACCTGCTGCCCGCCGACATCCTCGGCGTTTCCGTCTTCGATGCCACGCGCGGCGTCTTCGAGTTCCATCCCGGCCCGGTGTTCGCCCAGGTGCTGCTGGCGGACGAGATCAACCGCGCGCCGCCGCGCACGCAGAGCGCACTGCTGGAGGCGATGGCCGAGCACCAGGTGACCATCGACGGCATTACCCGCCCGCTGCCATCGCCCTTCTTCGTCATCGCGACGCAGAACCCGGTGGATCTGTCGGGTACCTATCCCCTGCCCGATTCGCAGCTCGACCGCTTCCTGCTGCGGCTTTCGCTGGGCTACCCCGGCGAGGAAGCCGAGCGCGCGCTGCTGTCGGGCGCGGACCGGCGCCAGCTCATCGCCGAGGTCATGCCGCAGTTCGGCGAAGCCGAGTTCGATGCGGTGCGCGCCGCCGTGGCCCGGGTGCACGCCAGCGATGCACTGATCACGTACGTGCAGGCACTGCTCGCCCGCAGCCGGCGGCATCCGGGCGTGCGCGTCGGCCTGTCGCCGCGCGCGGGGATCGCGCTGCTGCGCGCGGCGCGTGCGCATGCGCTGCTGCTGGGACGCGGGCATGTGCTGCCCGAGGACGTGCAGGCACTGTTCGGGCACGTCGCGGCCCATCGCCTGGTGATCGATGGCGACGCGGGCACGGACACCGCGGTGGCCAAGTCGATCCTGTACGCCGTGCCGGTGGACTGATGGCGGCCCTGCGCGCGGCCGGCCAGCGGCTGCTCGCCCTCGCCAGGCCGCGCGGGCCGGAAGCGTTGCCCGTGCGCCTCGACCGCCGCCGCATCTACGTGCTGCCCACGCGCTTCGGCCTGTTCTACGCGCTGCTGACCACGTCGATGCTGGCGGGCGCGCTCAACTACAACAACAACCCGGCGCTGCTGCTCGCGTTGCTGCTGGTCGGCGCCGGGATGGCCAGCCTGGTCTCGGCGCAGCTGCAGCTGAGCGGGTTGTCGATCACGGCCATCGATGCCGAGCCGGTCCCCGCGGGCCAGCCGATCGCCCTGCGCCTGCACGCCACCGCCGCCGACGCGCGCCCGCGAAGGGGCCTTCGCGTGGACGCGCCGGCCTGCCATGGCGACTCGTACCTGGTGCTGCGCGACGGCGCGGGCCAGGCCAGGCTGGACATGCCCACCGTGCGACGCGGCTGGCTCGACCTGCCGCGACTGCGCGTGTCGACCACCTGGCCGCTCGGGCTTGCACGCGCCTGGTCCTATGTCTGGCCCGACACGCCGGTGCTGGTCTACCCGACGCCCGAGGCGGTTGCTCCGCCCCTGCCCGAGGGCTCCGGTGATCCGGCCAGCCACCGCCTCCACCATGCCGGCGACGACGTGCACCACCTGCGCAGCTACCGCGCCGGCGACCCGCAGCGCACGATCGCCTGGAAGCCCTCGGCCCGCCGCGGCACGCTGCTGGTGCGCGAGTACGAGCAGCCCGCCGGCGTCGACCTCGTGCTGGACTGGGCCGACCTGCATGGCCTGCCCAGCGAAGCCCGGATCGCGCGGCTGGCCCGCTGGATCGAGGACGCCGAGCGGGACGGTCGCCGCTACCGCCTGCGCCTGCCGATGCACCCGCCGCTGGGTCCGGACCGCGGCCCGGCCCACCGCCACGCCTGCCTGCGCGCGCTCGCGCTGATGCCCGATGGCTGACGGCACGCGCACGCTGGACGCCGGCAGCCGCCGGTGGAGCCTCGCGGTCGCGGGCGCCTGCCTGCTGCCCCTGCTGCTGCA
>JBMOOW010000095.1:0-6821 GCA_049323195.1 Pseudomonadota bacterium
CGCCCGCTCGGCGGCCAGGCGCTTGCGCTCGGCGGCCGCCTTCGCCGCGGCTGCGCGCAGCCGCTTGAGCAGCTGTTCCAGCGAACGCGCATCGCGTCCCAGCGCCTTCTCGCGCTCGGCACGGTCGCGATAGCGCTGCTCGATCTGCGCGACCAGCGCCGCGCGCGCCTCGCGGTCACGCTGCAGCTTCGCAAGCTGCGCGGCCTGCTCGCGTTGCGCCACGGTGAGCGCGTTCTGCCGCTGCGCGATCTCCGCCTCGACGCGGTCGAGCTCGGCCAGTTGCGTGGTCAGGCTGCGGATGCGCTGCGCACGCGCCCGCTGCAGGTAGGCGTGATAGGTGAGCACGCGTTGCGCGTCCTCGACGCGGTCGCGGGCGAGAAGCGACTTCAGCGCACCCGCCCGGCCCTGCCGGTCGGCCGCGCGCAGCAGCGAGGCCAGTTCCTCGCGCGCGCCCGACAACGTGCCGCGCAGCGCCTTCTGCCGGCTGCGCAGCTGGGCCAGGCGCACGCGGTCGGCCTCGATCTCCGCCTGCGTCTGCCGCAGCGCACGGTCGCTCGCGCCCACCTGTTCGTCGGCACTGCGCAACTCGCGCGCCGCCTCCCCGCGCTGGCCTTCCAGCCGGCGCCGCTCGGCCGCCACGCCCTGCAGTTCGCGCTTGACCTGCTGTAGCTGGCGTTCGGCCTTGCGCGTGTCCTGCGCCTGCGCGCCGGCGCCCGCGAGCGCGAGCACGGCGACGAGCAGCAGGCGGCAGGGCGCGCGCATCTCAGCCTTCGAGCAGGCTGGTGCCCGTCATCTCGACGGGCTTGTCCACGCCCAGCAGGTCGAGGATGGTCGGCGCAACGTCGCGCAGCGCGCCGCCCGCGCGCAGCCGGGCCGCCCGCGGGCCGCAGTAGACGAAGGGCACCGGGCCGACCGTGTGCGCGGTATGCGGCTGCCCGGTGGCGGGGTCGCGCATCATCTCGAGGTTGCCGTGGTCGGCGGTGACCAGCAGCGCGCCGTGCATGTCGGCAACCGCCTGGCGGATCGCGCCGATGGCCACGTCCACCGCTTCGGCGGCCTGGATCGCCGCGCTGATGACCCCGGTGTGCCCGACCATGTCGGGATTGGCGATGTTGCAGATGGCGACGTCCACCTCGCCCGAGCGGATCGCGGCGCAAAGCCTGTCGGTGACCTCGGGGCAGCTCATCTCCGGCTGCAGGTCGTAGGTGGCGACCTTGGGGCTCGGCACGAGGATGCGCGTCTCGCCCGGATACTCCTCCTCGCGCCCGCCGCTGAAGAAGAAGGTGACGTGCGCGTACTTCTCGGTCTCGGCGATGCGCAGCTGGCTCAGGCCATGCGCGGCGAGCACCTCGCCCAGCGTGTTGCGCAGATCGTCGGGGCCGAAGGCGACCGGCGCCGGCAACTTCGCGTCGTACTCGGTGAGGCAGACGAAGCGCGAGAGCCGCGGGCGGCGCGCATCGAAGCCGTCGAATGCGGGCGCGACGAAGGCCGCGGTGAGCTGGCGCGCGCGGTCGGCGCGGAAGTTCATGAAGACCACGGCGTCGCCATCGCGCATCGGCGCGTGGCCTGCGATGACCGTGGGCGCGACGAACTCGTCGGTCTCGCTGCGCGCGTAGGCTTCGCGCAGCGCGATGGTCGCGTCGTGGGCGACATGGTCGGCGCGTGCCTCGACGATCGCATCCCAGGCGCGGCGCACGCGGTCCCAGCGCTTGTCGCGGTCCATCGCGAAGTAGCGGCCCGACACCGTCGCCACATGGGCATTGCCCAGGCGTGCGCACACGGCCTGCAGCGCGAGCAGGCTCGCTTCGGCCGACTGCGGCGGCGTGTCGCGTCCGTCGAGGAAGGCGTGCACGGCCACGCGCGGCACGCCGAGGCGGTGCGCCATCTCCAGCATCGCGAACACGTGCTGCTCGTGGCTGTGCACGCCGCCCGGCGACAGCAGCCCCATCACGTGCAGCACGCCACCGGCGGCTTTCGCGCCCTCGCAGGCCGCGCGCAGCTCGGCATTGTCGAAGAAGCTGCCGTCCTCGATGGCCGCGTCGATCCGCGTGAGGTCCTGGTAGACGATACGGCCGGCGCCGAGGTTCATGTGGCCGACCTCGGAATTGCCCATCTGCCCCTCCGGCAGGCCCACGTGGCGGCCCTCGGTGTGGATCAGCGTGTGCGGGCAGGCCGCCACCAGCGCGTTCCAGTTCGGCAGCCTCGCCTGCGCCAGCGCATTGTCGGTGGGATCCTCGCGGTGGCCCCAGCCATCGAGGATCAGCAGGACGACGGGCTTGACGGCGGCTTGGGACACGGCGGCTCCTGTGACTTCGGGCAGGTGCCCGGCGGGTCGGAAAGCGCGATTGTATCGGGGCGTTCCCCGCCGGCCCGCACGCGCCTTAAACCGTGCGCGGCCTTCGCGCATCGAAGCCGGACGTCCGAAGGAGAGATCCCATGCGCCTGCCCACCACCGCCCCGCTCGCCGCCCTGGCGCTCGGCCTCGCACTCGCGCCCGCCCAGGCCCAGCAGGGGCCGGACATCGAGAAGGTCAACGGCTCGATCCATGCCGAGGCCGGCAAGGCCTATGGCGACCTCGAGACCGTCAACGGTTCCATCCGCATCGACGCCAACGCGCGCATCAGCGACGCCGAGACGGTGAACGGCTCCATCCGCATGGAACGCGGCGCGCAGGCCGACAACCTGGAGACGGTGAACGGCAGCATCCGCGTCGAGGACGGCGCGCGCATGGGCGGGTTGGCCACGGTCAACGGCAGCATCTTCGTGGGCCGCGGCGGCCGCGTCGGCGGCGGCATCGAAACCGTCAACGGCTCGATCGGCATCGTCGACACGGACGTGGCCGGCGGCATCGAGACGGTGAACGGCAACGTGACCGTCGGCGTGGGCAGCCACGTGCGCGGCGGCCTGCGCGTGCAGAAGCCGCGCGTGAACGGGCTGGGTATCTCCATCCGCAAGAAGCGCGATCCGCGCATCGTCATCGGTCCCAACGCACGCGTGGACGGGCCGCTGGCGTTCGAGCGCAGCGTCGAGCTTTGGGTGCATTCGACGGCGCGCACGGGCCCGATCACCGGTGCCACCGCCAGGCGCTTCAGCACGGACGTCCCGCCGCCGCGCGACTGACGCAGGCGGACGTCCCGCGGGCCTAGAATCGGCCGGTCGACGCGGCCTCCTGCCGCGTCGCCCAGCTGGAGCCCGCGATGTCCCGACGCTTCCCCACCACGCCCCGCGCGGTCCTCGCGCTCGCGCTGGCCGCCGCCCTCGCCGCCTGCGCCGCCACGCCGCAGGCCATGGCACCGGCCGCACCGGCCGCGCCGGCCGGCCACGCGTTCATGCCCGCGATCGACGGCGCCGACTTCGCCGCGCACGTGCGCACCCTGGCCTCCGACGAGTTCAGCGGCCGCGCACCGGGCAGCGCCGGCGAGGACCGCACGGTGGAGTACCTGGCCGCGCAGTTCGGGCGCATGGGTCTGTCGCCCGGCAACAACGGCAGCTGGTTCCAGACCGTGCCGATGGTCGAAACCACGGCCGACCCGGCCATCACGCTCACGCTGGAGGTCAAGGGCAAGCCGCGCACGCTGGCCTTCGGTACCGACATGGTCGTCGGCACGCGCACGGCGAAGACGCAGGTCGAACTCGACGCCAGCCAGCTCGTCTTCGTCGGCTACGGCGTCAACGCCCCCGAGCGGGGCTGGAACGACTACGCCGGCCTCGACGTGCGCGGCAAGACCGTGGTCATCCTCGTCAACGATCCGGGCTTCCACACGCAGGACGCGGCCCTGTTCGACGGCAAGGCCATGACCTACTACGGCCGCTGGACCTACAAGTTCGAGGAAGCCGCGCGCCAGGGCGCCGCCGGCGCGCTCATCGTGCACGACGACCTGGGCGCGGCCTATGGCTGGGACGTGGTGAAGAACTCCTGGAGCGGTGCGCAGTTCGACCTGCGCGCCAGCGACGATCCCGAGCCGCGCCTGCCGGTGCAGGGCTGGATCACGCAGGCGCAGGCGAAATCGCTGTTCGCCGACCTCGGCCTTGAGCTCGACGCGCTCTACCGGCAGGCGTCGCGCAAGGGTTTCCGCGCGATCCCGCTGGATGCCCGCGCCAGCGTCGACCTCAGGAGCACCGTGGCCGAGAAGTCCTCCCGTAACGTCGTCGCCCGCCTGCCGGGCCGCACCCGTCCGGACGAAGCCATCGTCTACATGGCGCACTGGGACCACCTCGGCGACCACGGCCACGAGGGCCACGGCGCGACGCCGCCCGCGGACGACGCGATCTACAACGGCGCCATCGACAATGCGACCGGCGTGGCCGGCATCCTCGAGATCGCCGAGGCCTTCGCGGGCCGCGCGCGCCGGCCGGAGCGTTCGCTGGTGTTCGTCGCGGTGACGCTGGAGGAGTCGGGGCTGCTGGGCTCGAAGTACTACGTCGCCAACCCCGCGGTACCGCTGAGGAACACGGTCGCGGTGGTGAATCTCGACGCCATGCCCATCACGCCACGCGCCCGGGACATGACGGTGGTCGGCTACGGCAATTCCGAGCTCGAGGACCTCCTGGCCGCGGCGGCGAAATCGCAGGGTCGGGTGCTCACGCCCGAGCCCACGCCCGAGCACGGCTACTACTTCCGCTCCGACCACTTCAACTTCGCCAAGGCCGGCGTGCCCGCCCTCTATGCCAAGGGCGGCGACGACCTGGCCCAGGGCGGCGTGGAAGCCGGCCGCGCGATCGCGCAGGCCTACCGCGCCGACCGCTACCACAAGCCCTCCGACGAGTTCGACCCCACGTGGACCTACGAAGGCGTCGTGCTGGACCTGCAGGCGCTTTATGCCGTCGGCGAGGTGCTCGCGGACGGGCAGGCCTGGCCGCGATGGCGCGAGGGCAATGCCTTCCGCGCGGCGCAGGAGCGGCTGCGCAGCGCACGCTGACGCTCGCCGGACGGCGCGCAGGTCCGGCCGGCGAGGCATGTCCGTAGGGCGGCGCGGCAGCGCGTGCCGCGGCCGGGATGACGTCGCGAAGTGAGCGCCCGTGCAGGACGCCCGCCTCCGCGGCTGCGGTGAGACGCCCCACCATCCGTCGCGTGCCGCCGCAGCGCCGCGAATAACGCGCGCGCGCCCGACCCGCTACGCTCGCGGCTCCCTTCCGGAGCCAGCCCATGTCCATCTCCGTCGCGTACTGGTGCGTGCTCGTTGCGGCCGTACTGCCCTATGTCTGGGTCGGCCTGGCCAAGGCCGGCGGCCGCGGCTACGACAACCACGACCCGCGTGGCTGGATGGCGCGCCAGTCCGAGCCGCGTCGCCTTCGCGCCAACGCCGCCCAGCTCAACGCCTTCGAAGCCCTCCCGGCATTCGTCGCGGGCGTCGCGCTCGCCGCGGTCGCCGGCGTGGACGGAACACGCGTGGCGGTGCTCGCCATCACCTTCGTCGTCGCGCGCGTGCTGCACGGCATCTTCTACATCGCCGACCTCGCCAGCCTCCGCAGCCTGGCCTGGCTCGTCGGCCTGGCCAGCAGCCTCACCCTCATCGCGCAAGCCGCGCTTTCGTCCGGCTGAGAAGAAGTCGCTGCGGGGCAGGCGTGCAAACCACGCCGCTCAATCCGATTTGGATCGGGCCCCACCGGCTGCCGTCGCCGCTCGACACCAAGGAAAACAAATGCGCGGTGCAACCGCTCGCCATCTCCGTGGCCCCTGCGGTCGCGCCCGGCGCGGGACGATCCCATCGCCGCAAGGAATTCGCGCGCCGTCGCCAGAAAAGGTGGCGCTGTGCCGCGGCCCGCGCCGCAAACCGGTAGCAACAAGACTTCAGCTGCCGACTAGGATCGTCCGGCGACACGTGACAATGCGCGTGACGCCGTCGTGCTGACTCCTCGTCGCGGCGGACGCCTGTCGGTAATTCCAGGGTTCCCGCGCGGCACTACGTCGGTCGAGACCGCGACGGCGCGAGATTCTTAAACGCGGCCGCCCTCGCGCCCGCCTCGGGAAGATCCACGGCGACAGTGAATCAGCGGCGCAGTGTCACGGTAAACGGCAGCGCCGAACTCATCACGCCCGCGCTGACCGCCGGTCACCGGCGGCGCGGCGCTACCCGACCCGCGTGGTCGCTGCCCCAATACGGACACCCCCCCGGCGGCAAAGGCGGAATCCTCGCCCGCCACCCCAACCGGCTGCCGGCACACCGACCGTGCGGTATCGGGGTACTGGGCGGTTTTTTGCGAGTTGGAAAAAAAGACAAACCCCCACCCGTTTTCACGGATGGGGGTTTGCGGGATAAAGACCCTGGCGATGACCTACTCTCGCATGGCTTGAGCCACACTACCATCGGCGCGGGTGCGTTTCACTTCCGAGTTCGGAATGGGATCGGGTGGTTCCACACCGCTATGGTCACCAGGGAGAGGGTGGAGGGTCGCCTTGCGGCGCCGCGCTCTCGTTGGTTACCGGACAGGCATTTTGCCTGAGCGGGAAGGGGGTGGATGTAGCGAGCAGTGAATGTCGTGACGTGTCACGAGGCCAAGGGGTTCTTCTTGAAGAGTCCGCACAGGGACGTGCGGGCTTTTGCGAGGGACTCGCATTCAAGTCGAAGCCACTTGAGGTTATATGGTCAAGCCGCACGGATCATTAGTACTGGTTAGCTCAACGCATTGCTGCGCTTACACACCCAGCCTATCAACCACCTGGTCTTGATGGTTCCTTCAGGGGAGTCGAGCTCCCGGGAGATCTCATCTTGAGGCGCGCTTCCCGCTTAGATGCTTTCAGCGGTTATCGCTTCCGAACATAGCTACCCGGCAGTGCCACTGGCGTGACAACCGGAACACCAGAGGTTCGTCCACTCCGG
>JBMOOW010000096.1:0-6712 GCA_049323195.1 Pseudomonadota bacterium
GCCCATCCTTCTATCCGAATACAAGGATATAACTCGATGTCCAGCTACCTCTTCACCTCGGAATCGGTCTCGGAAGGCCATCCGGACAAGATCGCCGACCAGATTTCCGACGCCGTCCTCGACGCGATCCTCGCGCAGGACAAGCGCGCGCGCGTGGCCTGCGAGACGCTGGTGAAGACGGGCGCGGCGATCGTCGCGGGCGAAGTCACCACCACCGCCTGGGTCGACATCGAGGCACTGGCGCGCAACGTCATCAACCAGATCGGCTACGACAACTCCAACGTCGGTTTCGATGGCCACACCTGCGCCATCATCAACATGCTCGGCAAGCAGTCGCCGGACATCGCCGCGGGCGTGGACCGCACCTCCCCCGAGGAGCAGGGCGCGGGCGACCAGGGCCTGATGTTCGGCTACGCCGTGAACGAGGCGCCGGAGTTCATGCCGGCCCCGATCTACTACAGCCATCGCCTGGTCGAGCAGCAGGCGAAGGTCCGCAAGGACGGCACGCTGAAGTGGCTGCGCCCGGATGCCAAGAGCCAGGTGACGCTGCGCTACGACGCCGACCACAAGGTGGCCGGCCTCGACGCGGTGGTGCTGTCGACGCAGCACGACCCCGACATCGCGCACAAGGACCTGGTCGAGGCCGTGTACGAGCACATCCTCAAGCCGGTGCTGCCGGCCGAGTGGCTGTCCGCGCTGCCGAAGAACAAGGTGCACATCAACCCGACCGGCATCTTCGTGATCGGCGGCCCGGTGGGCGACTGCGGCCTCACCGGCCGCAAGATCATCGTCGACACCTACGGCGGCATGGCCCGCCACGGTGGCGGCGCGTTCTCGGGCAAGGACCCGTCGAAGGTCGACCGCTCGGCCGCGTACGCCGCGCGCTACGTCGCCAAGAACATCGTCGCCGCGGGCCTGGCCGACAAGTGCGAGGTGCAGGTGTCCTATGCGATCGGCGTCGCCGAGCCGACCTCGATTTCGGTGACCACCTTCGGCACCGGCAGGATCAGCGACGAGCAGATCGAGAAGCTGATCCGCGCGCACTTCGACCTGCGCCCCTACGGCATCGTGAAGATGCTCGACCTGATCCATCCGGTCTACCAGCCGACCGCGGCCTACGGCCACTTCGGCCGCGCGCCCTACGAGGTCGAGTACAAGGACCTCGAAGGCCGCACCGAGAAGGCCACCGCGTTCTCGTGGGAGAAGACCGACCGCGCCGAGGCGCTGCGGAAGGAAGCGGGGCTGTAAGCGCCCGAAGTGCGCATGGAGCAGAAAAAGGGCCGCATCGCGGCCCTTTTTCTGTGCCTCACCTTCCGACCCTTGGCAGAGCACGTTCCCAAGCCATGTTGAGAGCAGTACATCGTTGCTGTCGTCGTCGCATTTGGCTATACATCGGGTGAAGCGAGACCCGCCCGGGCATACTGTGGACCACCACGGAACGGAGCTTCATCATGCGCCCTCTGCTTACCTCTTATCTCGCTTTCATGGCCTTAGCGGCCATGACGTCGTCCAAGGCTTCGGAGTCGTCGGCGTCGGGCAGAACGTGGGTGTCTGGCGAAGAGTTCGAGCGGGACTGCACAGCGTCCGCGGCCGAGCGTCTGGCGCCCCTGGAGGCATCAGTGGCGCGGCTACCCAAGAACGGACGCTTGAATCGCGTGGACTTCAGCGCGCAATGGGCAGAAGCTGACTCCCCTGTCGTCATCCGTATCGAGCGTGGTGAGTGCGATGGTGAAACAGCCATCACTGCGTCGCCGATGGGAAACGCCGATAGGCTTGACCAGCTCGACGCGATGATCGCAATCGTGGAGCGCCTGCTATCCGCAGCGCATGCCCTGGAAGCGAAGTATCTGTTCGAAGACGCGAACGACGTGGTGGTCGATAGCAGCTTGAATGGCGACATCATCACGATGTGGAGCAGCCGCCGCACGCCGCGCTTTCCGGAGGGTGCGTGGCTTGAACTTGGGCCTGAAACCGCGAAGATCTTCTGGGTCGAGCAAGCGGACGCCAAGCTGCGCGAGGGAATGCTTCAGACGATGGCGGCGCACCGCGAACTGCGCGGCGGCAGGCTTCTGAAGTGGCGACAGCGCGATATTCCATCCGATTGACCGCCCTGCTCCACCCGGAATATGGTGTTGCCGCCTCACAAGGACCGTGACCATGCCCCAACGCCCACCGTGGCCCGCCGCCACCCTCGCCACGCCGCTTCTGGCTCTCGCCCTGCAGGGATGCGCCGCACCGATGACCGCCTCGAACGCCAACGCCACTTACCCGCCGCCCGGGCATTTCCCGCCGACGATGAACCGGCTCGTGGATGGGCCGTTCCGGTTCTGGCGGCATAGCCTGGGGGTTTACTGCTTCCGTACGTGGGGCTGCAGCGTCCAGTACGGAGCGGAAACGGTGTGGGAGGAGCCCTCGGATGAACGTCAGCGGCCATTGGAGGAGAGGCCGCCCGGGATGCGGAATCGAATGCGAGGCACGCAGGGCTCGTTCCGCAACTTCGAAGGCCCGTTGGTCGCAAATTGGCGCGACGACAAAAAGCATCCCCATCGGCTTGAACTCGACTTGGCGAAGATCTTCGCCGACGGCCTGATACGTCACAACGTCCCGAACGACGAGATTGCACCCCAATACTCGGTGGGCGATCCCAGCATCGTCGTGGAAATCAACGATCGCACCGTACGTCTATATATGCGTGCGCTCATCCCGCTGAAGAAGCCCCGTGACCCGAACAATCGTCTGACAGATTCTGTCGATGACCTCGTGCTGGTACATGAGCAGACCATGCCGGGGGCGTCATCGTGAGCGCACCCAATTTTCCTGACGGTGTTTCCCGCTACGCGGCGGACGAGCATGACCTGGATACATATGCTCAGGCGGAGAATGACCTTGCGAAGATGCGAGTGCCATTGCTGCGTCAAACGGACGACCCGAACTCCAAGCTGTTCGTGGCTTACTTTGACGGTACCGGAAACGATGCAGGCAACCCGCACAAGGGCGTCACCAACGTCGCGCACCTTTACCGCGCGACAGCAGGGGTAGCAGCTGACGATACGTCTCTGGGAACGTTCTATCTGCGCGGCCCCGGCACGCAGGAGAACGATGCAGTGGCGGCCTGGGACGGCGCACGCGGCTCCAGCTACGACGCCCGGCTGGAAACCATGTACTACGAATTCTGCTCGAAGGCGGGCCAGTGGCTCCGCGAGAATCCTGATTCTCGCATCAGCCTCGCCAACGTCGGCTTCAGCCGAGGCGCCGAGCAGGCAGCAGGCTTTGCGCGCATGGTGGCGGAGCGTGGCATCGAAGATGTTTCCAAGGCCGAGGTCGTCAGAAATTCGGAAGGTCTCATCGTAAAAGCCCGGTACCCCGCCCCACCCCTGCAACCTCCCGGCCAGGTAGCCCAGGCCGAACTGCTCTTCGACCCCGTCGGCACCGGCATCCCCTACCGACGCGACCGCCGGCCGCCGCCGCAGGTGCTTACCGGGCTGCAGATCACCGCCGAGGACGAGCGTCGGGATCTGTTCCTGGGCACGCACATTCTCGATCCCGGCTTTACTCACGATGGCCGCTTCCTCAACGTCACGGTCGGCGGCTGCCATTCCGACATCGGCGGCAGCTACCGCGAGGATGGGCTGGCGCGACGGAGCTACAACCTGGGCGTCGACTTTCTCAATGCGCTGAGCGATCGGCCGTTCCTGCACAAGCAGCACCTGCGGCCGGACCTGGACGTGGTGCACCGCTCGGTCGAGCACTCGCGCGGCTACGATGACGACCTCTATCGCGCGAACGAGCGCAGAGGCCTGCCGGAACACCTTCGTCGTGGGCATGTTGAGGCCATCGGCGGCCGCCCCGCCGACCGCAGCGCGCAGGCACGGGACGCGGAACCCATCGACCGGGAACTGGACGCCGCCTTCCCGCGCAGGCGGGTCGAGATCCGCCCGGTTCCAGAAACGCCCTCGCAATTTCGCGACCGCGCCCCCGCGCGTGAGCGCAACGACCTCCAGCCGGAGGCACCCGCGCCCGACTTCCTGCGGCGGCTGCTCAAGCCCTTCGCCGACGCCGACACCGACCCGCAAACCCGCCGCGCCGCGCTGCAGGCCTACCTCGACAGCCCCCAGGGCCAGGCCTTTGCCGCCGAGGTCGAGGCGCGCTCGCAGGCCGCGCGCGAGGCGGAGGCCGCGCAGCGCGCGCAGCCGGTGGCGCTGGCCGAACAGCACGCACCCCGCGTGCGCGCACTGGCGATGTGACATGGGCCCTCTCGAGCATCTCGACATACTCACCGAACGCACGCTGCAGCTCGCCGTCGTGGCCGAGCGCCTCGACGAGCGCAGCGAGGCCGCGGTGCAGGCCACCGAACGCGCGGCGCAGGAGGTTTCGTCCGCCGCGGCGCGCCTGAGCGGCGTGGGCGAGCGTGCCGGGCACGATGCGGTGCAGGCGATCACGCGCGACGCGGCCGTTCACCTGCAGCAGGCCGCGATGGCCGCCTTCGCGCAGGCGCGGGCGGCCCTCGATGCGCACGCCCTGCGCGTGCGCGAGCTCGACGCGAGCGTGCAGGCCAGCTGCAGCGCGCTGGCACGCAGCCACCGCCGCTGGCTGGTGGTGGCGCCTGCATTGCTGCTGGTCGGCTCGCTGCTGGCGGTGATCGGCACAGCCGCCTGGGTAGCGAAGGCACGCGCGGACGTAGCCGCCCACCGGCGCGATGCCGCGATCCTGGCCGCGCTGCAGCGTTCGGATGTCGCGCTCTGCGGGGATGTGCTGTGCGCACGGGTCGAGGGAAGTCGGCTGGCCGGGGGCTACCGGAAGATCGCGCCGAGGAAGTGAGGCCGTGGCGCTGGTTTAGAAACCGTCTCGGGTAGCGCCGAACAGCCTCAAGCGGGTGGCCCGGCGCGCGGCGGCGCGTTGGGACTACGCGTTTAGCGAGTCCAGTCCCTGCGCGGTACAATCACGGGCCCACCGAGGGGCGCTGCGACCGTCGCGCGGACTTCCGCGCCGAGCCTTCACCGAAGGCGACGACGGCCAGGCTCGGTGGCGATCCTTCCAACGGCGCCCGTGCAGGAACCGACCGCATCCACCTGCCGGTTCCCCACGACCACGGAGCTTTCAATGAACGCTATGCCCAAGACCTTCTCCAACGAAGGCGACTACAAGGTCGCCGACATCTCGCTCGCCGACTGGGGCCGCAAGGAAATCGACATCGCCGAGCAGGAGATGCCCGGCCTGATGTCCATCCGCCGCAAGTACGCCGCGGGCAAGCCGCTGGCGGGCGTGCGCGTGACCGGCTCGCTGCACATGACCATCCAGACGGCCGTGCTGATCGAGACGCTGAAGGACCTCGGCGCCGACGTGCGCTGGGCCAGCTGCAACATCTTCTCGACGCAGGACCACGCTGCCGCGGCGATCGCCGCCTCCGGCACGCCGGTCTTCGCCTGGAAGGGCGAGACGCTGGAGGAGTACTGGGACTGCACGCTCGATGCGCTCACCTTCCCCAGCCAGCTCGGCCCGCAGCTCGTGGTCGACGACGGCGGCGACGTGACGCTGCTGATCCACAAGGGTTACGAGCTCGAGCAGGGCGATTCGAGCTGGGTCGACGCGCCGGCCTCCTCGCACGAGGAGCAGGCCATCAAGAACCTGCTCAAGCGCGTGGCCACCGAACGCCCGGGCTTCTGGACCACCGTGGTCCACGACTGGAAGGGCGTCTCCGAGGAGACCACCACCGGCGTGCACCGTCTCTACCAGCTTGCGCAGCAGGGCAAGCTGCTGGTGCCGGCGATCAACGTCAACGACTCGGTCACCAAGTCCAAGTTCGACAACCTCTACGGCTGCCGCGAGTCGCTGGCCGACGGCCTCAAGCGCGCGATGGACGTGATGCTCGCCGGCAAGGTCGCGGTGGTCTGCGGCTACGGCGACGTCGGCAAGGGCTCGGCGCATTCGCTGCGTGCCTACGGCGCCCGCGTGGTGGTCACCGAGATCGACCCGATCAACGCCCTGCAGGCGGCGATGGAAGGCTTCGAGGTCAATACCGTCGAGGCCACGCTGGGCCGCGGCGACATCTACGTGACGACGACCGGCAACAAGGACGTCATCACGCTCGAGCACATGAAGCGGATGAAGGACCAGGCCATCGTCTGCAACATCGGCCACTTCGACAACGAGATCCAGGTCGACGCGCTCAACACCTCGGGCGCGGTGCGCACCAACATCAAGCCGCAGGTCGACAAGTACACCTTCGCCAACGGCAACTCGATCTTCCTGCTGGCCGAAGGCCGCCTGGTGAACCTCGGCTGCGCCACCGGCCACCCGAGCTTCGTGATGTCGAACTCGTTCTCGAACCAGACGCTCGCGCAGATCGACCTGTGGGCGAAGAAGGACGAGTACGAGGCCAAGGTCTACATCCTGCCGAAGAAGCTCGACGAGGAAGTCGCGCGCCTGCACCTGGAGAAGATCGGCGTGGTGCTCACGCGCCTGACCGACGAGCAGGCGGCATACCTCGGCGTGGACAAGGACGGCCCCTACAAGCCGGACCATTACCGCTACTGATCGCGGCTGCAGCAGGATGAACAGGGAACGGGCGCATCGGCGCCCGTTTCCTTTTGGTAATTCCTAGCCTTTCCGGACCAATGTGGGACGCAATTCCTGGATGGAAGTCTGCCTCAAGAGCTTGAAAAGTAAGGGCTTCAGGTCTTCGGTCCGGTGGTTGAACCGGTAGCAGACTTCG
>JBMOOW010000097.1:0-6505 GCA_049323195.1 Pseudomonadota bacterium
CGCCGGCAGGCTGAGCCCCGCCTGGAACTGCACCATGTTCTTGGCCATGACCACACCCCTCCTTGTCAGGTGGGGTCAGCATGGAATGGCCGCGTATCATGGGATGCGACAGGTGGGGAATCAGGAAAGACGAAGCCCGGCACGAGGCCGGGCTTCCGGTACTGCACGAGCCTTGCGTCCGGATTAGTGGTTCTGGACGTTGAGCTCGGTGCGGCGGTTACGCTCGTTCTTGCACTCCGGCAGCGTCTGCGGGGTGTGCTCCAGCGGACGGCTCTCGCCATAGCCGGTCGGACCCGCCAGGCGGTCGGCGCCGATGCCGTTGCTGGTCAGGTAGTCGTACACCGCATGGGCGCGACGCTCCGACAGCGACTGGTTGTAGGCGTCGGTACCGCACAGGTCGGTATGGCCGGCCACTTCCACGCGCAGCTGCGGGTAGCGCTGCAGGATCTGCACCGCCTCGTTGAGGATGGCGATCGCGTCCGGACGCAGCGTCGACTTGTCGAAGTCGAAGTTCACGCCGCGCAGGTCGATCGTCACCGGCACCGGGCAGCCGTCGGGGCCAATGGCCTGGCCGGCCTGCGAACCCGGGCACTTGTCGTCGCAGTTGTTCACGCCGTCGCCGTCGTCGTCCTTGTCGGCGCAGGTCGGGGCGGCCGGGGCGGGCGCCACCGGGGCGGCCGGCTCCGGACCCAGCGGAACGACCACGCCCACCGAGGCGAGCACGTCGCCGAACCAGTCTTCCTGCGGCGCGGCGACGCTGCTGCTGTCGAAGTCACCGCGGTAGGCCAGCTCGGTGCGCAGCTTCATGCGACCGGCATCACCCTGCAGGCCGACGCCAACCTTGGCGGCCAGGCTGCCGTCTTCACGCTGACCGGGAGAAGCCACGCTCGGGAACGCATTGAACTCTTCCTCGGCGCGCTGATAGCCCAGGCCCATCAGCACGTACGGATTCCAGGCGCGACCCTCGGCCATAAAGTGGCGGCGGAGATCCAGCGAGACGCCGTACTGGCTCCACAGCAGGTTCTGGTTCGCGTCGAACTTCGGGTTCTGGTAGTTGAGCTCGACGTCGAACGACCACGCCGGCGACATCATCTTGCCGAAGCCGATGGCACCGAACGGCGCGTTGCGCGTGCCGCGGTCGTTGTCCTGGATGTTGAAGCCAGCGGAGCCGGTCAGGTACCAGCGGTCGTCGAATTCCTGCGCACCGGCGGCCTGGGCGAAAGCCAGACCGGCGAGAAGCGCGGTGCTCAGCAGACGGATCTTCATATGACACTCCTAATGAGTCGGAAACGGCAGGGCCAGGCCTAGGCGCTCCTGAACAGGCCGGCCTGAATGATTACACGGCCTCTCACATTTGTTAACAAGGGTTAACACTCGGCTGACCGGCGGTTGGCCCGCCTGTCCACACGAAGCCCGGCACGAGGCCGGGCTTCCGGTACTGCATGAGCCTTGCGTCCGGATTAGTGGTTCTGGACGTTGAGCTCGGTGCGGCGGTTACGCTCGTTCTTGCACTCCGGCAGCGTCTGCGGGGTGTGCTCCAGCGGACGGCTCTCGCCATAGCCGGTCGGACCCGCCAGGCGGTCGGCGCCGATGCCGTTGCTGGTCAGGTAGTCGTACACCGCATGGGCGCGACGCTCCGACAGCGACTGGTTGTAGGCGTCGGTACCGCACAGGTCGGTATGGCCGGCCACTTCCACGCGCAGCTGCGGGTAGCGCTGCAGGATCTGCACCGCCTCGTTGAGGATGGCGATCGCGTCCGGACGCAGCGTCGACTTGTCGAAGTCGAAGTTCACGCCGCGCAGGTCGATCGTCACCGGCACCGGGCAGCCGTCGGGGCCAATGGCCTGGCCGGCCTGCGAACCCGGGCACTTGTCGTCGCAGTTGTTCACGCCGTCGCCGTCGTCGTCCTTGTCGGCGCAGGTCGGGGCGGCCGGGGCGGGCGCCACCGGGGCGGCCGGCTCCGGACCCAGCGGAACGACCACGCCCACCGAGGCGAGCACGTCGCCGAACCAGTCCGGACCGTCGTTGCGCTCCGGGAACGGATCGTCCAGGGCCAGCGCGGCATCGCTGTTGTCGATCGCCGTCGAGGCGCGGTAAGCCAGCTCGGTGCGCAGCTTCACTCGACCGACGTCGCCCTGCAGGCCGACGCCGACCTTCGCGGCGATGCCACCCTCCTCCCACTCACCCGGCGATGCGGGACTCGGGAAGGCGTCGAACTCGATCTCCTCGCGCTGGTAGCCCAGGCCCATCAGCACGTAAGGATTCCAGGCGCGGCCTTCGGCGGTGAAGTGGCGGCGCGCGTCGAAGGAGATGCCGTACTGGCTCCACAGCAGGTCCTGGTTCGCGTCCTGCTTCGGGTTCTGGTAGTTCAGTTCGACGTCGAACGACCAGTTCGGGTTGACCATCTTGCCGAAGCCGATCGCACCGAACGGCGCGTTACGCGTGCCGCGGTCGTTGTCCTGGATATTGAAGCCGGCGGCGCCGGTCAGGTACCAGCGGTCGTCGAATTCCTGCGCACCGGCGACCTGGACCAGCGACAAGCCACCCAGCAGGGCGGCGCAGAGGAGTTTCTTGTTCATCTAGTTGTTGCTCCTGAAAGGTTCGGGGGAAGAGCCAACGCGCTTGCGCGACACCTACATCGTGGACAGCTGCCTGAACAAAGCCATCGGCGCGCAGGCTAGGAGCGTCGCCGTGAAGGCGCTGTTAACCGGCAGATAACAACCTCGTAAGTTCCGCGCCTGGTGCAGCGGTGGTGCACGAGGGTTCAAGAACGCGTAGCTCACGTGGAGGCGCGCATGCGAGGGCGCGCGGGTGCAACAGCTCGCCGCGGCCGAGCGGCGAGCGTCGCACTCACTTGCTCCGCGGCCGCTTTCGATGCATCGTGCGGCCTCCATACGCGACCGTATCCACACATGCCGCCCGTCGGCCCCTCGCCCTATCCGCACCTGCTCTCTCCCCTCGATCTCGGCTTCTGCACGCTGCCCAATCGCGTCCTGATGGGGTCGATGCACACGGGCCTCGAGGACCGTGCGCGCGACTTCGGAAAGCTCGCGGCGTACTTCGCCGAGCGCGCGCGAGGCGGCGTCGGGCTCATGGTGACGGGCGGTTTCGCTCCCGGCATACGCGGCTGGCTCAAGCCGTTCTCCGGCACGCTGGCCCATGGCTGGCAGGTCGCACGCCATCGCCAGGTCACGCGCGCGGTGCATGAGCACGGGGCGCGGATCTGCCTGCAGATCCTGCATTCGGGGCGTTACGGCTACCACCCGCTGCAGATCGCGCCCAGCGCGATCAAGGCACCGATCAACCCGTTCAAACCGCGTGCCATGCGCGGCTTCGAAGTGCGCTCGACGATCAACGCCTTCGTGCGCACGGCCCTGCTCGCGCGCGACGCCGGCTACGACGGCGTGGAGGTGATGGGATCGGAGGGCTATCTCATCAACCAGTTCACCGCGCCGCGCACCAACCGGCGCAGCGATGCCTGGGGTGGGGACGCCCTCCGGCGCATGCGCTTCGCGGTGGAGATCGTACGGCGCATCCGCGAGGCCTGCGGGCCGGACTTCATCCTCGTCTACCGTCTTTCGATGCTCGACCTCGTGGAGGACGGGCTCGCGTGGGACGAAGTCGTCGCCCAGGCCATCGCGATCGAGGCGGCGGGCGCGACGATCATCAACACCGGCATCGGCTGGCACGAGGCGCGCGTGCCGACGATCGCGACCTCGGTGCCGCGTGCCGCCTTCGTCGACGTCACCGCACGGCTGCGTCCGCATGTGCGCCTGCCACTGGTGGCGACCAACCGCATCAACATGCCCGAGGTCGCCGAGCAGGTGCTCGCCAGCGGCGCTGCCGACCTCGTTTCGATGGCGCGCCCGCTGCTCGCCGACCCGGCATGGGTGGAAAAGGCGCGCACCGGGCGGCGCGACGAAATCAATACCTGCATCGCCTGCAATCAGGCCTGCCTGGACCACGTCTTCGAAAACCGGCGCGCGTCCTGCCTCGTCAACCCGCGCGCCTGCCATGAGACCGAGCTGGTCTATGCCCCTGCGAAAGCGCCGCGCCGGGTGGCCGTCGTCGGCGCGGGTGTCGCGGGCCTGGCCTGCGCCACGGTGGCGGCCCAGCGCGGTCACCGCGTGACGCTGTTCGAGGCGGCCGACGACATCGGCGGGCAGTTCAATCTTGCACGGCGCATTCCGGGCAAGGAGGAGTTCGACGAAACCATCCGCTACTTCCGTCGCAGGATCGAGCTCGATGGCGTGGAGCTCCGCCTGCGCACGAAGGTGGATGCGGACGAGCTCCGGCAGTTCGACGAGATCGTGCTCGCCACCGGCGTGGAGCCCCGGACGGTGGCGTTTGAAGGCAGTGATCATCCGCGCGTCCTGCGCTACGACGACGTGCTGTCGGGCCGTGCGACGCCTGGCGCGCGCGTGGCCATCGTAGGTGCCGGCGGCATCGGCTTCGACGTCGCCGAGTTCCTGGCGCACGAAGGTGTATCGCCCTCGCTCGATGTCGCCGCATGGCGACGCGAGTGGGGCGTCGACGTCCAGTACACCGACGTTCGCGGCGGCCTCGCCCCGCCGCAGCCGCCACCGCGGGCGCGCGAGATCTGGATGCTGCAACGCACGCCGGGCCGTCCGGGCGCGCGGCTGGGCAGGACCACGGGCTGGATCCACCGGGCAAGCCTCCGGGCGCGGGCGGTGCAGGCCATCGGTGGCGTGGAGTACGTGCGCTTCGACGATGCGGGCTTCCACGTCCGCATCGATGGCGAGCCGCGCACGCTCGCGGTCGACCACGTGGTGGTCTGCGCCGGGCAGATTTCCTGCAATCCGCTGGAAGCCCCCCTGCGCGCCATGGGCCTCAATCCGCACGTCATCGGCGGCGCGCACGTGGCCGCCGAGCTCGATGCCAAGCGCGCGATCGCGCAGGGTTGCCGCGTCGCCGCCGCGCTCTGAGCCGGGCCGTCGCAGCGGCCGTTCACAGGACATTTATCGACGCGTGGCTACCGTGCGCGCCGACCTTGCCGCCGGCTGACGATTCGGCGGCACCGGCACGGCCCCGCGCAGCGGGCTTCGTGCCCGGGCAACGCGGGCCTCGCGGCGTTCCTGCCGCGCAACGGATTGCGGCCGCCGCCCTCCTCGGTAACGCCATGCCGGTGAAAGCCGACGACGCGCCCTGCGCGTGCGTCGCTTCGATCCGGCGCAACGGAGCAAGGAGTACGACGATGAAACTGGCCTGGATCCTCTGGCTTTCCACCGTGCTGCCGCCTCAGGCCGCCGATTCGCTCTGCCTCAGCACCACCGTCTACCTCGAAGCGCGCGACCAGTCGGTGCGCGGCCAGAAGGCGGTGGCGGAGGTCGCCCTGCGGCGGCGCGACAGCGGCCTGTGGGGCGACACCGTCTGCGACGTGGTGACGGCGCGCAAGCAGTTCGCGCCGACGCTCGTGCCCGCCGGCACGCGCCTGTCCAATACCGAAGCCTGGGCGCAGGCGGTGACGATCGCGCTGGAGGCCGAGCAGAACTGGTCGCTGCCGCATGGCGAGCGCGAGGAGATCGTTCCCGGTGCCAGCCATTTCGCCGCGCATGCGATCGCCTCGCCGAGCTGGCGCACCGCCTACCAGGTGGCGACCATCGGCGACCACACCTTCTACCGCGTGCAGGCCCTGCGCCCGCGCGATGCCTGAGCCGGCCCGCTGCGTTCCGCGCCCGCCGTTGAGGCGCGCCGAGGGGCGTCGCACAGTGCGGGATTCCGCCAGGAGATCCGCATGAAGCTCTACACGCTGCCCGGTACCTGCTCCACCGCCTGCCATGTCGCCCTGCGCTGGTCGGGCCTGGACTTCGATGTCCACGTGCTCTCGCGCGATGAGCTCAAGGCACCGGACTTCCTCGCCATCAATCCCGCGGGCGCCGTGCCGGCGCTGGTGGACGGCGATTTCGTGCTCACGCAGAACGCCGCCATCCTCGGCTACGTGGCCGACCTCGCGCCCGCATCGGGGCTGGCGGGCGATGGCACGCCCCGGCAGCGCGCGCACGCCAACCGCTGGCTGGCATTCGTCAACGCGGACGTGCATCCGGCCTTCCAGCCGCTGTTCGGGCCCGCGCGCTTCATCGCCGACGAGGCACAGCACGACGCGGTCAAGGCCGTGGCACGCACCCGCCTGCGCGGGATGTTCGAACGCGCCGACGACGCCCTGCGCCGGCACGAGTGGATCGCCGGCTTCCGCAGCTATGCCGATCCCTACCTGTACATGACGCTGCGCTGGGCATCGCGCACGGGCGTCGACCTCGAGGGGCTGGACGGGCTGGCCGCGTTCCGCGCCCGGATCGAAGCGGACGCCGACGTTCGAAGCGCCCTCGCACGCGAGGGCCTGGGCTGAAGCACGGGGCCGGCGCTAGGTCGAATCGACATTCAGGTATACCCGGAGAGACTGGCCGACATGGCCAGTCAAACCCCACGCCCCAGCCGTTACGAGCTCAGCCACGCCCAGTGGGCCCGCATCGAGGGCCTGCTGCCC
>JBMOOW010000098.1:0-6412 GCA_049323195.1 Pseudomonadota bacterium
GCTGCGACGCCCGGCCGCAGCGGTGGTCGCCCGGGAGGGCCCCACGCGGTGGCGCGTGCGGGCCCTTCGCTTTTCCCGGCGCACCGCGTGGCCCTGCAGGAGGCACCACGATGGCCGTCGCGCGCCGGCCTTGCAGCTACGATGACCTCGCCATGAACCTTCGCGACCTCAAGTACCTCGTCGCCCTCGCCGACCACCGCCACTTCGGCCGCGCCGCCGAGGCCAGCTTCGTCAGCCAGCCCACGCTGTCCACGCAGATCCGCAAGCTCGAGGACGAGCTGGGCGTGGCGCTGGTGGAGCGCGCGCCGCGGCGCGTGATGCTCACGCCGATCGGGCACGAAGTGGCCGACCGCGCCCGCCGCGTGATCGCCGAGGTCGAGCAGATGGCCGAACTGGCCCGCCGCAGCCGCGATCCGGAGGCCGGCAGCGTGCGCCTGGGGCTGTTCCCCACGCTGGCGCCCTACCTGCTGCCGCACGTGCTGCCCGGCGTGCGCACGCGCTTCCCGCGGCTGGAACTTCTGCTGGTGGAAGAGAAGACCGACCAGTTGCTGCAGCGCCTGCGCGACGGGCGGCTCGACGCCGGCATCCTCGCCCTGCCCCTGCACGACGACCAGCTCCATGCCGAGCCGCTGTTCGACGAGCCCTTCGTGCTGGCCGTGCCGCGCACGCACCCCCTGGCCGCTCGCCGCGCGCTGCGCACCGACCAGCTGGAGGGTCTGGATCTCCTGCTGCTGGAGGAAGGCCATTGCCTGCGCGACCAGGCGCTGGATGTCTGCCATGTCGCTGGCGCCGGCGAGCGCGCGGGTTTTCGCGCCACGTCGCTGGAGACGCTGCGGCAGATGGTCGCTGCCGGCGTGGGCGCGACGCTGCTGCCGGCCCTGGCGGTGCAGCCGCCGGTGCCGCCGTCGCCCGACATCGCGCTGATCCCGTTCGAGGGCGACCCGCCGCACCGGCGCATCGCCATGGTCTGGCGCCGCAGTGCCGCGTCGGGCGCGTTCTTCTCGGCGCTGGCCGAGCAGTTCCGGCGACTGCCGACCGGGCTGCTCGACGTGCGGGCGGCGTCGAAGCCGGCCACCCGCGGCAGGACCCGGAGCCTCGGCTGATGGTGGGCGTCTCGGGATGAGCGCGCGCGCGTGGATCCTCGTGCTGCTCGTGCTCGGCCTGGCCGGCTGGTGGCGATCGCCCCATGGCCCGGGTGGCCACGCGCCCGGCCCGCCGCCATCGCCCGACGCCGCGGCCACCTGCCAGCGCCCCCCGGGCGGAGCGGCGCACGCGGCGCCGCTGCAGTCGCAGGTGCCGACGCACCTGCGCCCCGTGCGCCTGGAAGCGGCCACGCTTACCCCGCTTGCGGGCTTCCGCGTGGAGGCCCGTGTCCTCTCGCGGCGCGACTACCGCAGCGGCCGCGAAGCCGAGCTCTCGCCCACCGATCTCGCCCTGGGCTGGGGCCGCATGCGGGAGGACGCCGTCCTCGCCGGCCTGGACATCTCGCAATCCGGCCGCTGGTACCACTACCGCTGGAGCGATGCGCCGCCGATCCCGCCGGAGGAGATCGTGCGTTCCAGCGCGAACATGCATTTCATCCCGGCCAACGCCGATGCCGCGCGCGAGCTCGCCCGCGTGCGCGAAGGCGACCATGTGCGCGTGGAGGGCTGGCTAGTGGAGGCGGTGGCACCCGACGGCTGGACCTGGCGCAGCTCGCTCACCCGCGAGGACAGCGGCGACGGCGCCTGCGAGCTGGTCTACGTCTGCTCCCTGCAGCGCCTCTAGCCCGGCCGGTCCGGGTGCTCACGCCGGGCCATCTTGCGGTCGATGTGCCGAATGCCCCCCGGGCGCGGCGCGCCCGATGCCGCGTTCAGACCGGCCGCAGGGCAGGATCCGGCGCACTGTCGCCCGCGGGATCCGCCGGCCCGTCGCCCAGCCCCAACGCCTGCACGATCGCATCGGCCTCCGGCCAGGCCGCTTCGGGCACGCACACGCGCAGCAGGCCGTGCAGCGGAAGATCGCCCATGCCGCCGGTCAGGGACTCTCCGGCGATGAACACGGGGATGCCCGCGTCCTCCAGCGCATGGCGGACCAGGTGAGCATCGATGAGGTTGGCGGCGTCGTAGACGGGCTTCATGTCGGCTCCGGGTGCGGAAAACACGCGGGCCTGCGGCCTGCAGCCGCTAAACTGCGCGACTACCCCGCCGCAACGCAAGCGCCCGCATGTCCGCATCGCCCGAAACCGCAGCCCACGATGCCGTCGTCAGGAACGACTTCATCCGCCAGATCGTGCGCGAGGACCTCGCCAGCGGCCGGCACGCGGCCATCCGCACGCGCTTTCCGCCCGAGCCCAACGGCTACCTGCACATCGGCCATGCCAAGGCGATCTGCCTGGACTTCGGCATCGCCGCCGAGTTCGGCGGCAGCTGCAACCTGCGCCTGGACGACACGAACCCCGCTAAGGAAGACCCCGAGTACGTGCGCGCGATCCAGGACGACGTGCGCTGGCTCGGCTTCGAATGGAATTCGCTGCGCCATGCCTCGGACTACTTCGAGGTGTTCTACCTGGCCGCCGAGAAGCTGATCCGCCAGGGCGACGCCTACGTGGACGACCTCAGCGCGGACGAAGTGCGCGCCTACCGCGGCACGCTCACCGAGCCCGGCCGCCCCTCGCCCTTCCGCGACCGCAGCATCGAGGAGAACCTCGACCTGTTCCGCCGCATGCGCGCGGGCGAGTTCCCCGACGGCGCGCGCACGCTGCGCGCGAAGATCGACATGGCCAGCGGCAACATCAACCTGCGCGATCCCGCGCTGTACCGCATCAAGCACGTCGAGCACCAGAACACCGGCAATGCCTGGTGCATCTATCCGATGTACGACTTCGCGCATTCCCTGAGCGACGCGATCGAGGGCATCACGCACTCGCTGTGCACGCTGGAGTTCGAGGACCACCGTCCGCTGTACGACTGGTGCGTGGACCGCGTCGATCTGGTCAACCATCCGGAACTGCTCGAGCCGCTCGTCGCGAAGGGCTTCCCGAGCGAGGCCGCCAAGCCGCGCCAGATCGAGTTCTCCCGCCTGAACTTCAATTACCTCGTCATGAGCAAGCGCAAGCTCATGACGCTGGTGACCGAAGGGCTGGTGGACGGCTGGGACGACCCGCGCATGCCCACGCTGCAGGGCATCCGCCGCCGCGGCTACACGCCGGGGGCGCTCAAGCTCATGGTCGAGCGCGTCGGAATCTCCAAGCAGAACTCGCTTCTCGACATCTCGATCCTCGAAGGCGCGCTGCGCGACGACCTCGACGCCACCGCGCAGCGTCGCATGGGCGTGGTCGATCCGCTGAAGCTGGTCATCACCAACCTGCCGGACGGACACGAGGAGTCGCTGACCTTCGCCAACCATCCGAAGGACGAATCGGCGGGCGAGCGCCAGGTGCCATTCTCCAACGTGCTGTGGATCGAGCGCGAGGACTTCGAGGAAGTGCCGCCCAAGGGCTTCAAGCGCCTGACCGTCGGCTTTGAGGTGCGCCTGCGCGGTGCCGGCATCGTGCGCTGCGACGAGGTGGTCAAGGACGAGTCCGGCCGCGTGGTCGAGGTGCGCTGCACGCTCGATCCCGAATCGCGCCCCGGCATGGAAGGCGCGAACCGCAAGGTCAAGGGCACCATCCACTGGGTGAGCGCGGCGCACGCCGTCGAGGCGGAGATCCGCCTGTACGACCGCCTCTTCACCGTGCCGAACCCCGACACGGACGAGGACGGCAAGAGCTACCGCGACTACCTCAACCCCGAATCGCGCCGCGTGGTGACGGGCTTCGTCGAGCCCGCCGCGGCGCAGGCCGCGCCGGAAACCGGCTTCCAGTTCGAGCGCATCGGCTACTTCGTGGCCGACCGCTACGACCACCGCGAAGGCCGCCCGGTGTTCAACCGCAGCGTCACGCTGCGTGACACCTGGTCGGGCAAGGCTTGAATCCCCGCCGACGGAGCCTGGCCATGCGCGCGTTCGCCCTCGCCCTGCTGATCGCCTCGACCCTCGCCGCCGGCTGCACGATGCCGGGCGCGCCCGACGATGCCACGCGCCTGGAAACCGGTGCCGGCGAGCGTGCACGCGCCGATGCCGCACCCGCGGCACCGCGCGAGCCTGCCGCGGAGCCGGCCGCGCAGGGTGCCAAGCCCGGGGCCTCGGCATCGAGGGCTGGACCCTCCGAGGAGCCGGCCCCGCCCATGAGCGATCCGCTGCCGCCCGAACGGCTTCCCGATGCCGCCGCGGCGCTGTCCCCCGACCGCAGCTGCCGGACCGCCGCCGACTGCGCGGTCAAGAACGTCGGCAACTGCTGCGGCGCGATGCCGGCCTGCGTCAACAAGGACGCCCGCACCGACCCGGCGGCCGTGCAGGCCGAGTGCGCGCGCAAGGGCATGTCGAGCATCTGCGGGTTCAAGCCGGTGGAATCCTGCGAATGCGTCGCCGGCACCTGCACCGACCGGATAGCGGCCTTCGAATGATGCTGCTCGCCCAGATCCACCTCACGCTGCCGGCGTGGGTCTTCGATGCGGTCGACACCACGCGTGCCTACGCGGGCGATGGCGAGAAGGTCGCGCTGGCGATCGGGCTGTCGCGCCTCAACGTCGAGCATGCCTCCGGCGGGCCCTTCGGCGCGGCCGTCTTCGGGCCGGACGATCGCATCGTGGCGGTCGGCGTGAACCGCGTGTTGCCGCATGCCTGCTCGCTGGCGCATGCCGAGACCATGGCCTACATGCTGGCCCAGCAGCGGACGCAGCGCGCGCGCCTCAACGAGGACGCCGCCGGCGCGCGGGTCGGCCCCTACACCCTCGCGACATCCGCGCAACCCTGCTGCCAGTGCTACGGCGCCACCGTCTGGGCCGGCATCGACCGCCTGCTGATCGGCGCGCGCGCCGAGGACGTCGAGGCCCTGACCGAATTCGACGAAGGCCCACTGCCGGCCGACTGGGTGGGCGAACTGGCGCGCCGCGGGATCGAGGTCGCCCGCGACATCCGCCGCGACGACGCCTGCGAGGTACTGCGCGCCTACGGGCAGCGCGGCGGCGCGCGCTACTGAGATGGACTCCGGGCTGCTGTGCTACTGCCGCGCCGGCTTCGAGCCGGAACTCGCGGCCGAGCTGACCGAACGCGCGGCCGAGCTGGGCTTTGCCGGCTACGCCCGCACCGAGCGCGGCAGCGCGTTCGTGCACTACGCCTGCGATGACGCGGCGGCGCTCTCGCAGGCCCTGCCCTTTTCCCGGCTGATCTTCGCCCGGCAGAAGCTCGTATCCATCGCCGACCTCGCCACGCTCGGCGCGCGCGCATCGCACAAGCCCGACCGCGTCGGCGCGATCCGCGATGCACTGGAACGTTCGCTGCCGGCGGGTGGAGCCGCGTTCGGCGATGTCCTGGTCGAGACCCCCGATTCCGACGCCGCCAAGCCCCTCGCCGGCCTCGCCCGCGCACTCGGCAACGCGCTGCGCGCAGGGCTTCGCGCATCCGGGCACCTGACGCCGCGCGACGACGCATCGAGGCCGCGGCTGCACGTGCTTCTGGTGGACGGCGACCGCGCGCATCTGGCCGTCGCGAACCCGGGTGACCGCTCCGAATGGCCCATGGGCATCCCGCGCCTGCGCATGCATCCGCAGGCGCCCAGCCGCTCGGCGCTCAAGCTCGAGGAAGCCTTCCTCACGTTGCTCGATGCGCGCGAGCGCGAGGCCTGGCTGCGCGACGGCATGCATGCCGCCGACCTGGGTGCGGCTCCGGGCGGCTGGAGCTGGGTGCTCGTGCGCAACGGCCTGCACGTCACCAGCGTCGACAACGGCCCGCTGGCGCCGCACCTGCTCGAAAGCGGCCGGGTGGACCACCTGCGGGCCGACGGCTTCGTCTGGAGCCCCCGGCGCCCGCTGGACTGGATGGTCTGCGACATGGTCGAGCAGCCGCGGCGCGTGGCCTCGCGCATGGCCACCTGGCTTCGCGAGGGCTGGTGCCGGCGCACCGTGTTCAACCTCAAGCTGCCGATGAAAAAGCGCTGGGACCAGACGCGGCAGTGCCTGGCGGCCTTCTCGGAAGAGGCGGAGCGGCCGGTGGAATGGCGCGCGCGCCAGCTCTACCACGACCGCGAGGAGATCACGGTCTTCGCGCGGGCGCTGGACTCCACGCGCGCATGACGTCGATGAGCCTGCCGTAAGCGGGCATGGCGCATTCGACGTGCGCTTGATCACACTTTGTCCAGTATTGACCGGGTCCCCACAGCAGACGAAGGACCGACCATGAAACGCATTACGCAATGCACGCTCGCCCTTGCCGTGACCGCTGCGCTGGGACTCTCCACCCCCCTCCTGGCGCAGGAACGGGCCGGTCAGGCCGGCGCCCGCACCGAGGCGCAGAAGGCGGCCGACGCCGCCAATGCCGCCGCGCGCGAGGCGCG
>JBMOOW010000099.1:0-6382 GCA_049323195.1 Pseudomonadota bacterium
GTTCCGGCGCCTCAAGGGCTTTCGCCGCATCTTCTCTCGCTTCGAGAAACTCGACGTGATGTTCGTCGGCTTCATCAGCTTTGCACTGATCGCCGATGGGCTGCGTTTGTGTTAACAGGCCCTAGCCGGTTCGTCGCGATCGCGCCGCACTTCCGCTCCCTCGCGGACGCCCCCGACCTGCTCGCGGTGCGCCTCAACGAATCGCTCAAGCGGTACGTCGACGGCGCATCGGTGCTGACCTACACGCCGCAGTCCATCGTACTGGCCAGTGGGCGCAACTTCCATGTGCGCGCCAACATCTGGACCCCGCTGCGCTGCTTGCGCTCGCGGCGGCCGTCGCCATGCGTCCGCTCGCTGCCGTGGAGCGAGCGGCGCCCGGGCGCGTCGGCATTTGGCTCATCGGGCTGGCGGTCGCGGCCTGGGCCTACCTGGCCATGGCTCGCGCGCGCCGCGGGGTGCAGGCGCGTCTGTCCTGCCACTGGCTGCGGCCCGTGCTCTCCACCGCAAGCCTGCGACGTGAGAGGCTCGTGCGCCTGGTGCTGCGCGCGGCGTGTACGGCGTTTTTCCTCACGGCGATGCTCGAGTTCGCGGTCATGCGCGGCATGCTCCAGGCCAAGCCTGCGGCGTGGATTGCGGCAAGCGCAGGTGCCGCGCTGATGCTGGCATGCCGCGTGCCGATGCGCGCGGGATCCAGTGGCCCCGTCGTCGGCTCGGTGCAGGGGCGCATCGCATCCGGCCGCGCACTGCACGCGCTGACCATCGCATGGCCGCTCGGCTTCCGGGCCTGGGCTGTCGCCGCGATCGCGGCGGGCCTTGCCGCGCCCGTCGCGGCACTCATCGCGGGACAACGCGCTTGGCTCGGCCTATCGCTGTGGATGGCCATAGCCATGCTGGTTCCGCTCGCGCTTCTGACGCGACCCGGCGCCCGCGAGGCGCATGCGCTGCTGTCGCGGCGGGGCCTGCCCGCCTGGCGATGCCTGCGACCGCTCATTGTCGCGCACGTCGCCGTGGGCGCCGCGTTGCCCCTCCCGACGGCGGCGGCAGCGGTGGCGATGCGGGCGTGGGGACATGGCGCGCTGGCCATCGCGCTGGCAGTCGCCTGGGGCGTGGTCGTCGCGCTGCGCGTGGCCTGCGACCTCGCGCGGGCAACCGGGCGCCGCCCCGAGCCTTACGTTGCCGCCAATGCGATGGGCCTTGCCGTCGCAGCGCTGTTCCCACCGCTCCTCGTCCTCAGCGTCCCGGCGCACATCGTGGGTTACGCGCGCTACGTGCGTCGCGAGTGGGAGCGTGTTCCGTGATCCTGGACATCCGTGGCGCCAGCGTCGATATCGGGCGCGTCCGCGTGCTGGAGTCGATCGACCTCTCGGTCGCCGCCGGCGAGCTGGTCCTGCTGATCGGCGCCAACGCCTCGGGCAAGACCTCGCTGCTGCGCGCTGTCGCCGGGCACCTCGAACCACGGCAGGGATCGATCCATCGCGCCGTCGGCAGCCAGCGTGTCGCGGACGCGATCGCGCCCGACCGGCTTCCGCGGATGCTCAGCGGACAGCAGGCGCTCGAGTTCACCGCCGACGCACTTGGGCGGGCATCACTGGATGCCGCGTTGGCCTATGCCGACACCGTCTCGCTGCGTACCTGGTTGCACCAGCCAATCGGCCGGTACTCGCTCGGTACGCGGCAGAAGCTCTGCATCGCACTGAGCCTCGTCGGCGAACCGGGGCTCTATCTCCGGGACGAGATCGCCAATGGCCTGGACCTGCTCAGCGAAAGCCGGACGATGGCCTTCCTGCGCCGCCGGCTCGACGACACCGGCGCAGCCGCGCTGCTCGCGACGCACAACCTCGATGTCGCGCAGGCCTACGCCGACCGGGTCGTGCTGCTGCACGAGGGACGGCGGGTCGGCCATTGGGATGCCGGTGCCCTCGCCAGCCTGCGCGAGGCGGGCGTCCCGCTCTCCGCCACGGTGCTTGCACGCATGGCGGACCTCGGCGCCGGCGCTCACCCCCCGTCGCTGCAGCAGCCCGGGGGTGCCTGCGACGGCGCGCGCGGGCCTGGCCACGGGGGATGACACCGGGGCGGGTGACTGTCGGCCTATGCACGCCGCGTCAACATCGACGACACTCGTCGCCTCCCGTTACGGATGACGCACCATGTCCAAGCTCGTCGACCTTTTCCTGCAGCCTGCGCGCGTCTTCGAGGCCGAACGCGAGCGTCCCACGTTCCTGGTGCCGCTGGCGATCGTCGTGTTGCTCACCGCCGCGTTCACCCTCGCCTACTTCATGCGCGTGGACCCGGCCTGGTACAACGAGCACGTGCTTGCCAGCCTGGGGCGCGAGCTCAGCGCCACCGAGGCCGCCCAGGTCAAGGCGAGCATGCCGGGCCCGCGCACCCAGGGCGTGATCGCCGCGGTGATGGGCGCCGTGGCCGTCGTGGTGGCCAGCGTGCTGGTTGCCCTTTATGTCTGGCTGGCGGCCAAGGTCACCGGGCGCGCGCTGGGCTTCCGCCACGGTATGAGCCTGTCGACCTGGTCGGGCCTGCCGATGGCGCTGGGCCTGCTGGTCGCGCTGGCCGGCGCACTCACCATGGCGCCGCAGACCGCGCTGGAATCGCTGATGCTCACCAACGTCGACCCGCTGCTGGTCGACCTGCCCGCCGACCACCGCTGGAACCGCCTGGCGCAGGGCTTCAACCTGCTCACGCTGTGGACGCTGTGGCTGTTCGCGCTGGGCTGGAAGACCTGGACGCGCAGCAGCTGGGGCCAGGCCATCGTGGTCGCGCTGCTGCCCACGCTGCTGGTGTTCGGCGTGATCGCGCTCATTCCCTGACGTCGAACCCATGAATCCCAAGACCAAGAAATGGCTGGCCGGCGGGCTGGTGCTGGCGGTGCTCGTGCTGCCCTTCGGCATCCGCGCCATGCGCGGCGAGAGCGCCACGGGCGTGGACATCGCCACGGTGGCCGCGCAGCCCGTGCGGCCCACCATCCTCGCCTCCGGCGCGCTGGCCTATGGCACCGAGGTCAACCTCACCGCCGAAGTGGTGGCCAAGGTCGAGCGCATCCTGGTGGCCGAGGGCGATACGGTGAAGCCCGGCCAGCTGCTGCTCACGCTGGATCCGGAGAGCCATCGCAATGCGATCGAGCGCGAATCGGCCGGCTGCCGGCAGAGCGCGATCGGCATCGAGCGCCTGCGCGCGAACCTGCGCCTGCGCGAGGCGCAGTACAAGCGATCGCAGGCGCTGGCCGCGCAGCAGCTGGTCGACCGCAACCGCCTGGAGGAAGACCGCCTGGCGCTGGAGACCGCGCGCGCCGAGCTGGCCAGCCAGAGCGAGTCCCTGCGGCGCTCGCAGGCGGTGCTGGGCGATGCCTACGAGCAGCTGGCCAAGACCGAGATCCGCGCGCCCATCGCCGGGCGCGTGGTGGAACTGCCGATCAAGGTGGGCGAGACGGCGATCCCGTCGACCAATGCCCTGGCCGGCGCCAAGCTCATGAAGATCGCCGACACCTCCGCGCTGCTGGCCGAGCTCAAGGTGGACGAGGCCGACATCGCCAAGGTCGAGATCGGCCAGCAGGTGGACGTCTACCCGGCCGCCTATCCCGATACCGCGCTGCGCGGCGCGGTGGAGAAGATCGCGCTGGCGCCCACGCTGGAGAACCAGTCGCGCGCCTACAAGGTGACGGTGCGCCTGGGCGATGCCGGGGCCATGAAGCTGCGCTCGGGCATGAGCGCGCGCGCCGATCTCTACCTGGGCACCGGTGCGAAGCAGATCGCCGTGCCGGTGGAAGCGGTGGTCACCGAGAGCGACGAGAAGGGCGGCGAGAAGACCTTCGTCTGGGCCGTGCGCGACGGCCGCGCGCGCAAGCTGCCGGTGAAGACGGGGCTGTCGGACGATCGCTGGCAGGCCATCGCCAGCGGCCTGAAGGCGGGCGATCGCGTCATCACCGGTCCGGCCAAGACCCTGCGCCGCCTCGCCGAGGGCGAGGCCGTGGAGCAGCGCAAGGCCAGCACCGCCGACACCGGCGAGGACGAGAGCCGCGACGAGGAGTCGGACGCGTGATCGAACTCGCCGGCATCGTGAAGACCTACACGATGGGCGAGGAGACGGTGCGCGCGCTGGCCGGCGTGGACCTGTCGATCGCGCGCAACGAGTACGTCGCGCTCACCGGGCCCTCCGGCTCGGGCAAGTCCACGCTGATGAACCTGCTGGGCTGTCTGGACACGCCCAGCGAAGGCCGCTACCTGCTCAACGGGGCCGACGTGGCGCACATGGACGACGATGCGCTCGCACGCGTGCGCAACCGCGAGATCGGCTTCGTCTTCCAGAGCTTCCACCTGCTGCCGCGCCAGACCGTGCTGCAGAACGTGATGCAGCCGCTGGTCTACCGCGGCATGCCGCACCGCGAGCGCGTGCAGCGCGCCAGCGAGGCGCTGCGCAAGGTGGGCCTGGGCGACCGGCTCTCGCACCGCCCCAACCAGCTCTCCGGCGGCCAGCGCCAGCGCGTGGCGGTAGCGCGCGCGCTGGTGGGCGAGCCCTCGCTGCTGCTGGCCGACGAGCCCACGGGAAACCTGGATTCAGCCACCTCGCGCGACATCATGGCGCTGTTCGACGCGCTCCATGCGCAGGGGCAGACGGTGGTGATCGTCACCCACGAGCCCGACATCGCCGCGCACTGCCACCGCGTGCTGCGCGTGTCGGACGGACGCATCGTCAGCGACGTGCAGCAGCCGCGCACGGCGGAGGTGCACTGATGCAGGCCTATGTCGAAGCCTTCCGCGCCGCACTGGCCAGCCTGGCCGCGCACCGCCTGCGCAGCTTCCTCACCACCCTGGGCATCCTCATCGGCACCGCCAGCGTGATCGCGGTGGTCTCGCTGGTGCAGGGCATGAGCGAGTCCATCAAGGGCCAGTTCGCCGACATCGGCGGCAGCACGCTCACCCTGCGCGCCGAGAACGACAACGACAACTACCGCACCGGCAAGCTCAACAACATCAGCATCGCCGACATCGAGGTGCTGCGCCATCGCGTCGCCGGCGTCGGACAGGTCGCGCCCATGCTGCAGGTGCCGGCCGCGCGCGCCAGCTACAAGGGCCGCAGCACCATGCCCGAGGTCTACGGCACCACGTCCGAGTTCCAGGCCGTGCGCGCGCGTTATCCGCAGACCGGGCGCTTCATCGTGGCCGGCGACGACGCCAGCCGCCGCCGCGTGGCGGTGATCGGCGCCAAGCTGCGTGACGACCTGAAGATGCCGAAGAACCCCATCGGCGAGTACTTCATGCTCGGCGGCGAGTGGTTCAAGGTGGTGGGCGTGATGGAGCCGCAGGGCGAGATCTTCGGCTTCAGCCAGGACAACTACGCGGCGATTCCCTTCGACGTGGCACGCGGCATGAGCGGCTATGCGAACGAGCCCATGCTGATGGCTTCGTTCACCGTGCAGCGCATGGAGGAGATCGACGCCGTGCGCGAGCGCGTACGCCGTGCCCTGCGCGCCAGCCGACGCGTCAAGGCCGACGCCGAGGACACCTTCACCGTCGAGGCCGCCGATTCCTTCGTCAAGCAGTTCGAGAAGGTCACCGGCACGATCACCGCGGTGGTGGCCGGCATCGTCGGCATCTCGCTGCTGGTGGGCGGAATCGGCATCATGAACATCATGCTGGTGAGCGTGACCGAGCGCACCCGCGAGATCGGCATCCTGAAGGCGCTGGGCGCCACGCGCCGCGACATCCTGGTGCAGTTCCTGCTCGAAGCCGCGCTGCTGGCGCTGCTGGGCGGGGTGATCGGCATCGTGCTGGGCTACGCGGCCGGGGCAGGCATCGCCGCGCTGATTCCCGACTTCCCGCCGGCGAGCGTGCCGATCTGGGTGGTGCTGGTGGCGGCGGGGTTCTCGGCGCTGGTGGGGGTGGTGTTCGGCCTGATGCCGGCGTCGAAGGCGGCGGGGTTGGATCCGATCGAGGCGTTGCGGTACGAGTGAGCTCTTGCCTTGGCTTGCCTTGGCTTTGCGTCGCTGCGATGCGCGTAGATTCGCAGGCACCTCTGCTAGTCCTGTGGCCGCTGTTGCTCGTCATCCCCGCGCAAGCGGGGATCCAGAGACTTTCGTTCTTGTCGCCGCCGTCGTTCGCTAGCTGTTGTTGCTTCTCGGCCCCACGAACCCGCAACAGCCGCGACCAATGATGAAGACCTCGAAGGGACGGCCGACGTCCTGTCGGCCGCCCCTTCGGGGTCTTCACGATTGTTTGCGGCTGTTGTCGATTCGCGTCAAAGGCAGACCTGATTCCCCACCTGTCGCATCCCATGATACGCGGCCATTCCATGCTGACCCCACCTGACAAGGAGGGGTGTGGTGATGGCCAAGAACATGGTGCAGTTCCAGGCGGGGCTCAGCCTGCCGGCG
>JBMOOW010000100.1:0-6213 GCA_049323195.1 Pseudomonadota bacterium
GCGACGACCGCTTCGGCCGGTCGTCGCAGCCACTGGACCGGGCGTGCGCCCGGCGGATCGCGACCCTCAGGCCGCCGCGGCCTGCTGCTCGGCAGGCGCCGAGGTGCGGATCAGGTGGTCGAAGGCCGACAGCGCCGCCGTCGCGCCCGCGCCCATCGCGATCACGATCTGCTTGTACGGCACCGTGGTGGCGTCGCCGGCGGCGAACACGCCGGGCAGCGAGGTCGCGCCGCGATCGTCGATGACGATCTCGCCGCGCGGCGTGAGCTCCAGCGTGCCCTTGAGCCACTCGGTATTGGGCAGCAGGCCGATCTGCACGAACACGCCGGCCAGTTCGATGGTGCGCAGCGACCCGGACGCGCGGTCCTTCACCACCAGCCCCGTCACCTTCGCGCCGTCGCCCAGCACCTCGGTGGTCTGGCCGTTCACGATGATCTCCACGTTCGGCAGGCTGCGCAGCTTGCGCTGCAGCACCTCGTCGGCGCGAAGCTTCGTGTCGAACTCGACCAGCGTGACGTGCTCGACGATGCCGGCAAGATCGATCGCCGCCTCCACGCCCGAGTTGCCGCCGCCGATCACCGCCACGCGCTTGTCCTTGAACAGCGGGCCGTCGCAATGCGGGCAATAGGCGACGCCCTTGTTCTTGTACTGCTCCTCGCCGGGCACGTTCATCTGGCGCCAGCGCGCACCGGTGGACAGGATCACGCTCTTGGCGCGCAGCGTCGCGCCGTTCTCCAGCTCGATGCCGACCAGCCCGTCCGCGCCCGCCGGAAGCAGCTTCGCCGCGCGCTGCAGGTTCATGATGTCGACCTCGTAGTCGCGCACGTGCTGCTCCAGCGCGACGGCGAGCTTCGGGCCTTCCGTATAGCTCACGGAAACGAAGTTCTCGATCGCCATGGTGTCCAGCACCTGGCCGCCGAAGCGCTCGGCCACCACGCCCGTGCGGATGCCCTTGCGGGCGGCGTAGATCGCCGCCGCCGCGCCGGCGGGGCCGCCGCCGACCACGAGCACGTCGAACGGCGCCTTGGTCCTGAGCGATTCGGCCGCACGCGCGGCGGCGCCGGTGTCGAGCTTGGCGAGGATCTGCTCGACCGTCATGCGCCCGGCGTCGAACGGCTGGCCATTGAGGAAGATGGTCGGCACCGACATCACCTGCCGCGCCTCGACCTCGGCCTGGAACAGCGCGCCGTCGATGGCCACGTGGCGGATGTTGGGGTTCAGCACGCTCATCAGGTTCAGCGCCTGCACCGTGTCCGGGCAGCTCTGGCAGGAGAGCGACATGTAGGTCTCGAAGACGAACTCGCCCTCGAGGTCGCGCACCTGGTTCTGCACGTCCTCCTCGAGCTTGGGCGGATGGCCGCCGACCCACAGCAGCGCCAGCACCAGCGAGGTGAACTCGTGGCCCATCGGGATGCCGGCGAAGCGCACCTGCACGTTGGTGCCGGCGCGCACGATGGCGAAGGACGGGCGGCGCTGGTCGTCGTCGGCGCGCACGTAATCGACGCGGTCGTTGAGCGCGGCGATGTCGGTCAGCAGGGCTTCGAGCTCGCGCGAGGCGTCGGAGTCGTCGAGCGATGCGACCAGCTGGATGGGCTGCTGCAGCTTCTCGAGGTAGGCCGAGAGCTGCGCCTTGAGGCTGTCGTCGAGCATGGGGAATGCCTCCACCGGCGGTGTGGAACGGATGGTCGGGGTGCTTGCGGGAGCCATCGCGCGGCGAGCGCTCGCGCAAGCATCCGCGGAGGAAGGGACCCGGGCGGCCTGCGCCCGGGTCCGGGGTGGTCAGATCTTGCCGACCAGGTCCAGCGACGGCTTGATCGTCTGCGCGCCGTGCTGCCACTTGGCCGGGCAGACCTCGCCCGGGTGCTCGGCCACGTACTTGGCGGCCTTGAGCTTGCGCAGCGCTTCCTTCATGTCGCGCGCGATCGCGTTGTCGTGGATCTCGTAGGCCTTGATCACGCCGTTGGGGTCGACGATGAAGGTGCCGCGCAGGGCCAGGCCCTCCTCGTCGATGTGCACGTCGAACGCGCGGGTCAGCGCATGCGTCGGGTCGCCCACCAGCGGGAACTGCGCCTTGCCCACGGCCGGCGAAGTCTCGTGCCACACCTTGTGCGAGAAGTGCGTGTCGGTGGTGACGACGTAGACCTCGGCATTGTTGGCCTGGAACTCCGCGTAGTTCTCGGCGGCGTCCTCGACCTCGGTCGGGCAGTTGAAGGTGAAGGCCGCCGGCATGAAGACGATGACCGACCACTTGCCCTGCAGGTTCCTCTCGGTGACTTCGACGAACTTGCCGTTGTGGAAGGCCTGGGCCTTGAACGGCTGGACCTGCTTGTTGATCAGCGACATCCGGAACTCCTTGGTGGTGGGGAAAAACGCAAGCCGCGAGATTACCGGCGGCGTATTCATCCATCAAATTGATTGGTCGTATCAATCTGATTGACAGTGCATATCGAGGCGCGGCGCCTCGCGCCCGCTTCGAACTGGGGACCGCGAGGCGGCTTGGCAAGCGGCGGCACGGAAATTGCAACCTGGCTGGGGGAGATGGAGACCCGGTGCATGGAACTACTGGCGAGCCTCGATACACCCACGCTGGCCTTCGTGACCGGCCTGGCCGGCTTCGTCCTGGCTGCCGCGATGGCCGGCATCCGTCTGGCGGGCATGCGCAATGCCGCGCTGGCCTACTGGGGACTCGCGGGCCTGGCCTTCGGCCTGGGGCACCAGCTGGGCCACCTGTTCCTGATGCTCGACCTGGGCGTGCCGCGCGGGCTCGCGCTGGGCATCGCCAACGGCCTCATCGCGCTCACCCACGTGCTGTTGCTCGCGGGCGTGCGCGCCTACCTCGGCCGCCCGACCTGGCTGCCCGCGCTGCTCGCGCTGGCGTCGCTGCTGATCGCGGTGGGCGCGCTGTGGGACGCCATGGACGTGTTGCGCATGCGGGTGCTGGTGCTGTCGGGCTTCTACCTGGCGACGGACCTGCTCTCCGGATCGCAGCTCTGGCGCGCCCGCAGCGAGGGGCTCACCCTGTTCCGCCGGTTCGCCGCCGGCGTGTTCGTCTTCAACGGCGTGTTCCTCGGCGTGCGATTCGTCTATGCGGCCAGCACGCAGTCGCTCACCAGCTCGTTCGTGCAGGACCCCTTCCAGATCCTGTTCTTCGTGGTGAGCCTGGTCTTCGTCTTCGTGCTGACGCTGGCGCTTTCGCTGCTGATGTTCCGCGGCGCGGAGGTGGAACTGCAGCGGCTCGTGCACCGCGACCCGATGACCGGCCTGTTCAACCGCCGCTCGCTGTTCGAGCACGCCGCGCGCGAACAGGCGCGCTGCGAGCGCTACGGCGCGCCGCTGTCGCTGGTGATGCTGGACATCGACCGCTTCAAGTCCGTCAACGACGGCCATGGGCATGCCGCGGGCGACGAGGTCATCTGCCAGGCGGCCGGCCGCATCGCCGCCGTGCTTCGCGATACCGATGCCGCCTTCCGCCTCGGCGGCGAGGAATTCCTCGTACTGCTGCCCGCCACCGGCCTCGATGCCGCGGTGGCCGTCGCCGAGCGCCTGCGCGGCGCGATCTCCGGCAGCCCCATGCGCGCGACCGGTGGCCGTGTCACCGCGAGCCTGGGCGTCACCGAACTCGCGCGCGGCTGCGACGACTGGGAGGCGGCCCTGCGTCGCGCCGACACCGCGCTGTACCGGGCCAAGCACGAGGGGCGCGACCGGGTGGTCGCGCTCGCAGCGGTGAGCCCTGCCGCACCGGCCGCGGTGGACGCGCTGCCCGCCCTACCATAGCCGCCCGTTTCTCCGGCCAGCCCCCGATGCCCCGAGTCGACGACCTGCTGCGCCGCGGCCGCGGCTGCCTGCCCGCGGGCGAGGCCGAGCTGCTGCTCGGCCACGTGCTGGCCCGTGGGCCCGCGTGGCTGTTCGCGCACGCTGATGCGGTCGCAGATGCCGAAACCGCTGCGCGGTTCGAGGCGCTGGTCGAGCGCCGCGTGCGCGGCGAGCCCGTGGCCTATCTCACCGGGCACAGGGGCTTCTGGACGCTCGACCTCCAGGTCACGCCGGCCACGCTGATCCCGCGCGCGGAGACCGAGCGCCTGGTCGAGCTCGCGCTGCACTGCCTGCCCGCGCGGCCCTGCATGGTGGCCGACCTCGGCACCGGCAGCGGCGCCATCGCACTGGCCATCGCCAGCGAGCGGCCGGATGCACGCATCGTCGCCACCGATGCCAGTGCCGCCGCGCTCGAGGTCGCGCGCGCCAATGCCGCCGCGCACGGCCTGGCGAACGTGGAGTTCCGGCTGGGCGACTGGCTCGCGCCGCTGCGGGACCAACGGTTCGACCTGGTCGCCAGCAATCCTCCCTACATCGCCGAGGGCGATGCGCACCTTGCGCAGGGCGACCTGCGGCACGAGCCGCCGGCCGCGCTCGCATCCGGCGCCGACGGGCTGGACGCGATCCGCAGCATCGTGGCCGGTGCCCCCGCGTACCTGCAGCCGGGCGGCTGGCTGCTGCTCGAGCACGGCTACGACCAGGGCGAAGCGGTGCGCGCACTGCTCACTGCCGCCGGCTTCGTCGAGGTGCGCACCGAACGCGACCTGGAGCAGCGCGACCGCGTGAGCCTGGGGCGACGCGCGGCGTAGACTGGCGCCCGACCGACACGGGCCCCCGACCATGCGCACGCTCTATCCCGAGATCGAACCTTTCGACACCGGCACGCTGCAGGTGGACGAACGCCACTGCCTCTACTACGAGCAGTGCGGCAATCCCCGGGGCAAGCCCGTGGTGCTCCTGCACGGTGGCCCCGGCGCCGGCTGCAGCACGCGCATGCGCCAGTTCCACGACCCGGCGAAGTACCGGATCATCCTCTTCGACCAGCGCGGCTCGGGCCGCTCCACGCCGCATGCGGATCTGGTCGACAACACCACCTGGCACCTGGTCGCCGACATCGAGACCCTGCGCGAGCACCTGGGCATCGATCGCTGGCAGGTCTTCGGCGGTTCGTGGGGCTCCACGCTCGCGCTGGCGTATGCGCAGACGCATCCGCATCGCGTCACCGAGCTCGTGCTGCGCGGCATCTTCATGCTGCGCCGCTGGGAGCTGGAATGGTTCTACCAGGAAGGCGCCTCGCGCCTGTTCCCGGAGGCCTGGCAGCAGTACCTCGCGGCCATTCCGCCGGTCGAGCGGCACGACCTGATCAGCGCCTTCCATCGCCGCCTCACCAGCGACGACGAGGCCACCCGCCTGGCCGCCGCGCGGGCCTGGAGCGTCTGGGAAGGCGCGACCAGCTTCCTGCATTACGACCCGGCCTTCACCGCCGCGCATGACGAGCCCGAGTTCGCCCTGGCGTTTGCGCGCATCGAGAACCACTACTTCGTGCACAGCGGCTTTTTCGAAGTCGACGACCAGCTGCTGCGCGACGCCCACCGCATCGCCCACATCCCCACTTTCATCGTGCATGGCCGCTACGACGTGGTGTGCCCGGTGCAGAACGCCTACGACCTGAAGCAGGCGCTGCCGCAGGCCGAGCTCGTCATCACGCCGGCATCGGGGCATTCGGCCTTCGAGGCGGAGAACGTGGATGCGCTGGTGGGGGCGACGGACCGGTTCGCGCAGCAGGGCGGTTGATCGGTGACATCGCGTACGTCCGCGCCTCTCTGACCGTCGTCCTCGCGAAGGCGGGGACCCAGCGGCGTTCGTCCGCCGCCCAGGGCCTCGTAACGCCCCGGCCCTTTTCGCCGTCATCCCCGCGGACGCGGGGACTCATGGACGTTGCCCCGCGCCGGCGCACCTCGCCGTCGTCACCGCGAAGGCGGGGACCCCGCGACTTTCGTCCGCCGCGCATGGCCTTGTAGTGCTCCGGCCCTCTCGGCCGTCATCCCGCGCGAACGCGAGAGTCCAGGGGCGTTGCCCCGCGCCGGCGCCCCTCGCCGTCGTCCCCGCGAAGGCGGGGACCCAGTGACTTTCGTCCGCCGCCCACGGGCTTGTAATGCGCCGACCTCTCCGCCGTCATCCCCGCGAACGCGGGGATCCATGGACGTTGCCTTTGCGTTGTGTGGTTACGGGCAACAGCGTTTCGTGCGCTGCCGCGCCCGAGGTACTTTTTCTTGGTTCTTCTCCCAACTGAGGGAGAGGCGCACGGCCGACCCGGCAGACTTGCTGTTCTCTAGGCAACAAACTGGGGCCGACCGTGTCCGATGGGGATTGTATGGCCCGGCTGGGAGGCTGGGTCGG
>JBMOOW010000101.1:0-6006 GCA_049323195.1 Pseudomonadota bacterium
GCGCAGGATTCGCGCGTGCTGCCGGTGCTCCTGCTGCTGCCGCCGGTGCTGTTTCCCTGGCTGGTCGCCTGGTTCTTCGCGCGCACGCTGCGCGCGGGCCAGGTGCCCCTGATCAGCCGGATCGTGGCGGCGCTGGAGCAGTGCGCGCCGGCCGATCTCTCGCCCGCGCTGGCGTCCTACACCCGCGGCCTGACCCGGCTGTGGGCGGGCCTTCTGGGCACGATGGGCGTGGCCAACCTGCTGCTGGGCCTGATCGCGGTGCCCGACGGCCTGCTGATGCAGCTTGGCTATCCGCCGCCGGTGACGGTGTCGCAGGTGGCGTGGTCGTGGTTTGCCAACCTGATCGACTACGGCCTTGCCGGGATGCTGTTCGCCGTCGAGTACATGGTGCGGCTGCGGCTGTTTCCGGACCGGCCTTACCGCAACTTCCCCGATTTCGTCCGCCGCCTCGGCGCGCTCGGTCCCGCCTTCTGGCGCGACGTGATGCGCTGACCGCACGCTACCGCCCATGTCCGCGCCGACCGATCGCCTGCCCCTCGCCGAACCGCTGCCGGTTCGCCTGCTCTGGACCGCCTACAACGCGGTGCAGCTGGTCTTCACCCTGCTGTGGACGGCGGGCTGCATCTCGCTGGCCCTGGCCGTGCGGGCCGCGACCGGCGACGTGCGCCGCCCGCTGCGCATGGCCTCCACGCTGTGGGCGCCGGGCCTTCTGGGCGGCGCGGGCGCGAAGCTGGTGGTCGAGGGCGGCGGGGCGATCGACTGGTCACGGCCCTACGTGATGGTGGCCACGCACGAATCGATCATCGACATCTGCGCGCTGTTCCGCGCCACGCCGGTGCCGCTGCGCTTCATGCTCAAGCAGGAGATGACGCGCGTGCCCTTCGTGGGCCGCTATGCCAAGGCCATGGGCATGTGCTTCATCGAGCGCGACGGCAACCGCGCCTCGATGGTGCGCAGCCTGCGCGCGGCCACCGAGATCGTGAAGGCCGGCCACCTGCTCTGCATCTTCCCCGAGGGCACGCGCAACCGCGGCGGCCGCGTGGGCGAGTTCAAGCCCGGCGCGTTCCAGGTCGCGATCGCCGCCGGCGTGCAGGTGCTGCCGGTGGCCATGAGCGGCGCCGGCGCGGTGCTGCCCGCCGGGGGCTTCCGCGTGCGCCCGGGCACCATCCGCGTGCGCTTCGGTACGCCGATCACGCTGCCGGAAGGCTCCCCGGCGGAGGTGCGCGATCGCATCGCCCGCGAGGCGCGCGAGGCCGTGGTCGCCCTGATGGATGCGCCCTGAGGCCATGGACTTCGTGGTCGATGCCTCGCACCCGGCGCTGCCGGGGCACTTCCCGGGCGGTCCGATCGTGCCCGGCGTGGTGCTTCTGGACCACGTGATCGAAGCGATCGAAGCCGCCTACGGGCCGCTGTCCTCCATGCGGCTGCCGCAGGTGAAGTTCCTGCAGCCGCTGCTGCCGGGCGAGCGCGCGCGGGTGGAACTGGACGGCGCGGCCGGGCGCTGGAAGTTCCGCGTGCTGCGCGGCCAGACGCTGCTGGCCAGCGGCGAAGTGGCCGGGGGCGCGGAATGAACGCGCGATGGAAGCAGCGGCCGCAGGGCGGGGGGCACTTGGCGCTGTGGCTGATCCGCACGATCAGCCGCCACGGCGGGCGTCCCGTCGGGCGCCTGCTGCTGTATCCGATCACGCTCTACTTCCTGCTGCGCCGCGGCCCCGAGCGCCGCGCCTCGCGCCAATTCCTGTCCTTGGCGCTCGGCCGCCCGGCCACGCTGCGGGACGTGGCCCGCCACATCCACACCTTCGCGTCGACCATCCTCGACCGCGTCTTCCTGCTCGGCGGCGACATCGACCGCTTCGACATCCGCACCACCGGCCTGGATGCGCTGCATGCGCAGATGGACCGGGGCCGCGGCGTGCTGGTGCTGGGCTCGCACCTGGGCAGCTTCGACGCCATGCGCGTGCTCGGCACCAAGCGCCCGGACGCGGTGATCCGCGTGGTGCTGGACAAGGGCCATTCGCGCGACATGCAGGAGCTGCTGGATGCGCTCAATCCCCAGCTGGCGGCCAACATCATCGACGCCGGCATGGACGGCCCGTCGATCGTGCTGGCGATCAGGGACGCCGCGGAGGCCGGCGCGCTGGTCGCGCTGCTGGTGGACCGCGCGCAGCCGGGCGAGCCCACCGTCGACGTCCCCTTCCTCGGCCGCGACGCACCCTTCCCCACTTCGCCGTGGATGATCGCGGCCATGCTGAAGCTGCCGGTGGTGCTGGCCTTCGGCCTGTACCGCGGCGGCAGGCGCTACGACCTGCACTTCGAGCTGTTCAGCGAGGGGCTGGACGTGCCGCGCCAGCATCGCGCCGCACGCATCCGCGAGTGCGTGGAAGCCTATGCGCGGGCGCTGGAACGGCGTGCGCGCGAGGCGCCTTACAACTGGTTCAACTTCTTCGACTTCTGGTCCGCCGACGATGCGATCGATCCTGCCCGCGCTCCTGCTGACGACGCTCGTCGCAACGACGACGACGCTTCGCGCCGCGCCGCCTGAGGCGGTCGAGGCCGGCTGGATCCTGCAGCGCCTGGCGCGGCCGGCGCCGATGCGCACGGCATTCGTCGAGCTGCGCGGCTCGCGCCTTCTGAAGTCGCCGCTGCGCATCGAGGGCGAGTACCAGCGCCCCCAGGGCGACGTGCTGGTGCGCCAGGTGCGCGCGCCCTACGCGGAAACGTCCACCATCCGCGGCGGCAGCGTGACGATCGCGCGCGGTGCGTCCGCGAAGACCTATTCGCTCGACCGCGCCCCCGAGCTCGCCGGCCTGCAGGCCAGCTTCGGCGCGCTGCTCTCCGGCGACCGCGCGCTGCTCGAGCGCCACTTCCGCGTGGCCAGCACGGGCACGCGCGAGCGCTGGACACTGCGCCTGACCCCGCGCGAGAAGGCCATGGCCGCACGCGTGCGCGAGCTGGCCCTGCACGGGCGTGGCGCGGAGCTGCGCTGCATCGAGACCCATCCGGTGAAGGGCGACGTGCAGCGCACGCTGCTCGCCGGCGCCGCGCGCGACGCGGCCGGCGTGCGGGACGCCGCCGCGCTGGCCGCGCTCTGCACGACGCGATGACGCCCGCGCGTCGCCTCGCCCTCGCGCTGGCCTGGCTGGCGCTGCTCGCCGCGCTCGGCTGGGCCGCGGGGCGCTCGCTCGAGCTGGGCGGCGACCTGCGCAGGTTCATGCCCGCGCCGGAGACCGCCGAGCAGCGCCTGTTGATCGACGAACTCGGCGAGGGCCCCGGCGCGCGCCTGCTTCTGCTTTCCATCGACGGCGCACCGCAGGATGTCCTGGCCGCGCAGTCGCGTGCCCTGGCGGCGCGGCTGCGCGCGCAGGCCGGCATCGCGCTGGTGGCCAATGGTGATGCGGACCTGTCGGCGATCCCCGCGCAGCTGCGGCCCTACCGCTACCTGCTGTCGCCACGCGCTGCGCAGGGCGGGCTGTCGCAGGCGGCGCTCGCCGAGGCACTGGCCCAGCGCGTGGCCGACCTGGGCTCGCCGGCGGCCTCGCTCATCGAACCGCTGGTCGAGCGCGATCCCACGCTGGAGATGCTGCAGCTGGCCGAAAGCTGGCAGCCGGCCGCATCGCCGCGACTCGTCGACGGCGTGTGGTTCAGCCGCGACGGCCGCAGCGCGCTGCTCGCCGTGCAGACCAGCGCGGCAGGCTTCGACCCGGATGCGCAGGCCCGTGCCGTCGCCGGCATCCGCGCGGCCTTCGGGGCCGTGCGCGCGGGCACGTCGAGCCGGCTCGTACTCACCGGCCCCGGTGCCTTCGCCGTGCAGGTCGCGGCGCGCACGCAGCGCGAGGCCTCGCTGATCGGCACGCTCGACTCGATCGCCTTCGCGCTGTTGCTGTGGATCGCCTACCGCAGCTGGCGCGCGCCGCTCTTGGGCGCGCTGCCGCTGGCGACCGCCGGCCTGACGGGCCTGGCGGCGGTCGCCCTGCTGTTCGACGGCGTGCACGGCATCACCGTGGCCTTCGGCTTCACGCTGATCGGCGTGGCGCAGGACTATCCGATCCACCTCTTCAGCCACCAGCGCCCGGGTGTCTCGCCCTGGGCGAGCGCGCGCGCGCTGTGGCCGACGCTGGGCACCGGCGTGGCTTCCACGTGCATCGCCTACCTCACCTTCCTCGCCTCGGGCGTCGAAGGCCTCAGGCAGCTGGCGGTGTTCACCATCGTCGGACTGGGCAGCGCGGCGCTGGCCACGCGCTTCCTGCTTCCCGCGCTGATCGATCCCGCGCCACGCGACGTCGCCGACTGGCCCTGGCTGCGTGCGCTGTGGCGGCGCATCGCACGCTGGCCGCGGCTGGGCGTCGGCGCGGGCATCGCGCTCGCGCTCGTGGCCGCGGCCGCGACCGCGCTGGCGCCGGGCGCGTTCTGGGAGAACGACCTGTCCAGGCTCACGCCGGTGCCCGCCGACGCGCTCGCGCAGGACACGCGCCTGCGCGGCGAACTGGGTGCACCGAACGTGCGCTACCTCGTCACGCTGGCCGCGCGCGACGGCGAGGCCGCCCTGCAGCGCAGCGAGCGCCTGCTGCCGGTGCTGGAGCGCCTGCGCGCCGACGGCGTGATCGCCGGCTACGACCTGGCCGCGCGCTACGTGCCCAGCGCGGCGACGCAGCGCGCGCGGCAGGCCGCCCTGCCCGATGCGCCCACGCTGGTACGCGACCTCGATGCCGCGGTCGCGGCCAGTCCCTTCGTTCCCGATGTCTTCGCCGGCTTCGTCGAGGACGTGCAGCGCGCGCGCAGCGCGGCGCCGCTGCGGCCGCGCGATCTCGCCGGCACGCCGCTGACGTCGAGCATCGAAGGCCTGCTGCTCGAGGACGGCGACGGCGCCACCGCGCTGGTCACGCTCACCGGCCTGCGCGATCCGCGCGCGGTGGCCGCCGCGGTCGCGCCGTTCGGTGCGCGGCTGGTCGACCTGAAGCAGGCATCGGAATCGCTGGTGGCCGAATACCGCGGCCGCGTGCTGGCCGCGCTCGCGCTGGCCGCGGTGCTGCTTGCGCTCACCGTCTGGGCGGTGCTGCGCGCCCCGCGCCGGGTGGCGCGCGTGCTGGCGCCGATGGCGCTGACCACGCTGGTGATCCTCGCCGTGCTGCGCCTTGCCGGCGTGGAGCTCAACCTGTTCCATCTGGTCGCGCTCATCCTCGCCGCCGGCCTCGGCCTGGACTACGCGCTGTTCTTCGACCATGCCGGCGACGAGCCGGACGAACAGGCGCGCGCCCTGCACGCGATCCTGGTCTGCAGCGCGGTGACGCTTCTGGTGTTCGCCCTGCTCGCGCTGTCGACGATCCCCGTGCTGCGCGCGATCGGCAGCACCGTCGCGCTCGGCGTGGCATCCAACTTCCTGCTGGCGCTGCTGATCGTGCGCCGGCCCGCACGCGGGGCGATGGCATGATCGCGATGGGTGAAACGCTGGCCACGCGCGAGGCGATCGCGCGCCTGGTGCCGCATGCGGGTCGCATGTGCCTCTGGCAACGCGTGCTGGGATGGGATGCGCAGTCCGTCCGGCTGGAGGCCTGCGACCATGTCGATGCCGCGCATCCGCTGCGCCATCGCGGGCGCCTGCACGCCGTGCACCTGGCCGAGTACGGGGCGCAGGCGATGGCGGTGCATGGCGGGCTGCGCGCTCAGCTCGGCGGCGGCGTCGCACGGCCCGGCCTGCTGGTGGCCCTGCGCGGCGTCGTGCTGCATCGCGATCGCATCGACGACCTGCCCGGCCCGCTCGAGGGCGAGGCCAGCGTGCTGGTCGAGAGCGACGCAGGCTGGCAGTACGCCTTCGTGGTCCGCCATGCCGGCCTGGTGCTCGCCGAAGGACGGGCCGCGGTGATCCATCCGCCGGCCTGAACGCGTGGCGGCGCGCCGGCCGCCAGCGCCCGCCGGGCCGGTGTGCGCTCCGCCCGGGCGGGGCGCCCCCGGACCCGCGCGCCACGGGGGCACGTGCCTTGCAGCGCGTTCGGCAGGGGCCCGCATGCG
>JBMOOW010000102.1:0-5993 GCA_049323195.1 Pseudomonadota bacterium
TGTTCCGGCGCCTCAAGGGCTTTCGCCGCATCTTCTCTCGCTTCGAGAAACTCGACGTGATGTTCGTCGGCTTCATCAGCTTTGCACTGATCGCCGATGGGCTGCGTTTGTGTTAACAGGCCCTAGTTGGCTGCCGGGGGGGCTCCGCGCATGTCTGCATCGGACATCGCGTGGGTCGCACGCAACCTGGCCTGTGTCCTTTTTCGACAGGGAACGGAGTCCGGCTTCAGGCAGGAACGGGCTGCTGCAGAGTCTCGCGCGCGTAGCGACGGGCAAATCGAACGCCGAACGCCGTCGCACGGTCGATATTCGATCGAGGCCGACCGCTTTGGCGCCGTCGACATTCACCCGATGCCGACCGCCTTGGCACGGCCGCGATTCACCCGATGCCGCCATGCCCGCGCACGCGGCATCCATGGACGTTGGCCTCGTGGACGCCTCGTTTCCCGCACGGCACGGAGCGCCTACCCCGCACCTCCGTTCGCACGGCAGGCTCAAGCTGCGCGCAAGCGGCCCAGGCAGTGGTTTTTCGCGAAGGCACGATCCCGCGCGGCACGGTCGATAGACAATCGATGCCGGCCGCCTCGTCGCAGTCGACACTCACGCCACGCCGTCACGCCCGCGAACGCGGGCATCCATGGACGTTGCCTCTCCGGCACCTCGTCTCCCGCACGGTGCCGGGCGCTCATCCACCCGTGTTTCCGAGAGAGAAGGCTCACACGTGCGAAGGAGCTCGTACCGTCGCCCAACGAAAGCGGGGCCGAGTGCGCCGGCTTCCGCAAGCACGAGGCATCCCGGCCCGCCTCGAATGTCGACGCGCCCTACCGCCCCGCCGGCCGCGCCTGCAGCCCCAGCGCCTCGGAGATCACGCGCATGCCTTCGTCGTCGCGGCTGTGGGTGATCCAGCCGGCGTGCAGGCCGGGGCCGGCCTCGCGCGTCCACAGCGTGTAGTCGTGCTCGCGCAGGCGGTCGTATGCGGTCTCCAGCAGCGCCTCGGTCTCGGCCTCGTCGAGGAACTCGTCGTCGGTGGGATCCTCCACGCCCCAGTCGATGCGCAGCCCCAGCCGCGAGGCCAGCTCGTCCAGGCTCTCCACCAGCCCGCGTGCATCGCCCTCGGCGACGTGGAAGCCCGATTTCCAGTCGATCGCCTCGCGCAGCGCGTCCAGCGCGGCGTCGATCTCGTCGCTGCCCGCCGCGAGCTCCTGCCAGGTGGCGAACTGCGCGGCGGCGCCATCCTCGTCGCCGGGGTTGATGAGCAGCAGCAGCTGCCAGACCACGGCCGACAGCGCGGCCTCGTCGTCCAGCTCGCCCTGCGCGTGGAAAGCCTGCGCGAAATTGTCGTCGGGGTCGAAGTCGCTGTGCATGGCGGCAGGTACGGGGAAAGGCGCGCAGCGTAGCGGGTCGGCGGGCTGCGCCGCGCGACGTGCACGCGGCCGGCGGACGGACGGGCGCCCCCGGCGTGGCGGGCGGGCGCGTCGTTTCCGGACTTCGCGCGGCGGGCGCGAAGGGCGAGGGCGGGCGACCGCGGCCGCATCCGGCACCGCGTCGCGCCCCGGGCTGCGCGCTCAGCCGCCGCGCACGCGCAGCGTCAGGCCGCGCAGGAAATAGCGCAGCAGCTGGTCGCCGCAGGGGCGGTAGTTCTTGTGGCCCGGCTGGCGGAACAGCGCGGAGAGTTCGGGCCGGGAGAGCGGATGGCCCGCGGCGGCGAAGATCGCGTGCAGGTCCACGTCCTTGAGCTCGAAGGCCACGCGCAGCTTCTTGATCACCAGGTTGTTGGTCAGGCGCATTTCCGGCGCGCGCGGCGCGCCGTCCTCGCGCGGGCCGCGGCAGTGGATCACCAGCCCGTCGAGCACCAGCGCGAGCAGGCGGTCCTCCAGGGGCGCAAAGCCCGGCTCGTCCTCCCTGCGCAGCCAAGCCTGCACCTGCTCCAGCTCCACCTCCACGCCGGGATCGGCCATGCGGACGAGGTTGGCCACGTGCACGTCGCCGAGGTCGAGCATGTAGCGCAGGCTGCGCAGGACGTCGTTGTTGATCATGGTTTCGCGCACCGGATGCGGCCGGGCCGGGGAGGATACGGCAGGCGCGCTGGCAGGCGGCGCCGGCCCGATGCTCTACTTGCCCCATGACGACCCGCCTCCTGCTTGCCGCGATCCTCCTTTCCGCCACGGCGACCGCCTGCACCGGCCTGCCCGGCGGCCACGCCGCGTCCGCATCCGGCCTCACCCTCGCGTCCTGGAACGTCGAGCACCTCGCCGAGCGCGACGGCACCGGCTGCCGCCCACGCACGGCGGCCGACTATGCCGCCATGCGCGCGCACGTCGAGCGCCTCGATGCCGACGTGGTCGCGTTCCAGGAAGTCGAGTCCAGGGCCGCCGCCGAGCGCGTGTTCGATCCGGCGAGCTGGACCGTGCTCATCGAGGAGCGCACGGGCACCGCCCGCACCTCCGACTGCGGCGGCCGCGCGAAGGGCCAGACCATCCGCGCGCAGCGCACCGGCTTCGCCATCCGCAAGGGCCTGCCCTTCGACCGCCAGCCCGACCTCACCGCGCTGCAGCTGGGCGATCCCGACCTGCGCTCGGGCGTGGACGTGATCCTGCGCCCGCGCGGTGCGAAGCCGCTGCGCCTGCTGTCGGTGCACCTGAAATCCGGCTGCAGCGCGGGCGACCGCAGCGAGGCCTGCCCGGTGCTGTTCCGCCAGGTGCCGGTGCTGGAGCAGTGGATCGATCGACGCGCCGCCGAAGGCATGCGCTTTGCAGTGCTGGGCGACTTCAACCGCCGCCTGGCCATGCCGGGCGACGCCGTCTGGGCCGAGTGGGACGACGCCAGCCCCGCCAATGCCGACCTCAGCCTGGCCGCCGGCGACCGCAATGCGCAGTGCAACCCGCGCTACCGCGACTTCATCGACCACATCGTCCTCGACCGCCGCGCCGCCGCCGACTTCGCCGGCTTCAACGAGACGACCTACGCCGGCGAGGCGCTGAGCGACCACTGCGCGATCTCGGCCCGCCTCCGCTGACCGTGGCCCGGGCGCGGCCGCAGGCGGCATGCGGGTCCATGTCGCCACCACACGCCCCGGGTGCGCTGCGCTTACCCGGGCTACAGGACCCGCGGCCGCGCATCGGCAATGCCCTTAGCCCGGGTAAGGCCGCAGGCCGCACCCGGGGTCCGCGCCGCCGCTACCTACGTTCCCCGGGGTTCGCTGCGCTTACCCGGGCTACAGGACCCGCGGCTGCGCATCGGCAATGCCCGTAGCCCGGGTAAGGCCGCAGGCCGCACCCCGGGGCCGCGCCGCGACCTGCGCCCTCGGGGTGCGCTTCGCCTACCCGGGCTACGGAACTGAAGCCTCACCACCCCAGTCGATCGGCAAGGCACCGGCACGCGCATGGCGGTGGAACGTCGAATACGGCCAGTCGCGCACGCGAACCGCGTGACCGTGCTTCACCGGATTGAAATGCACGTAGTCGAGGCAGCGCCGAAGGTCCGCCTCGTCGCGCACCATGTGCTCCCGGAACCGCGCCTGCCACGGTGATGGCGCGCCCGGCGCACGTACGCGGCGGGTGAAACCCTTCTTGATCTCCTGCCACAGCCGCGAGTAGTCGCCCGCACCGTCGCGCATGCGCAGTACCGCGTGCAGGTGATCCGGCAGTACCACGGCTGCCACGATGTCGTGCGCCACCCGCATCCGCGCCGACCGCCACGCCGCACGCAGCGCGGGCAACTCGTCGACGAGCAGCCGGCCGCGTCGATCCCGCAGCGTGACGGTGAAGAAGAACGTGCCGTCCGGCACCCGCACCCGCCGATACCGCACCACGCGCCCGCCTCGTGCGACCCATCCCCATGTAGCCCGGGTAAGGCCGCAGGCCGCACCCGGGATCCCCCGTAATGCCGTGTAGGAGATGTGCGCGCTGAGCGTCCGTGGGGCACGCCATGGTCACGGGCAAACGAAGCGCACCCGGGCATGCATCGCAGCCCGATCGCCTCGTGCTCGCGGTCCGGTTGCGGGCTACGGCCTCCCGGCATGCATCTTCCGCGCAGCTCCCGCCGCTCTCACGCTCTTCTACATCGGCAGGTGCAGGCTCGCGCCCTTTCGGGAGGGCCATGTCATGACGCACGAAGACCGCGAGGGAAAGAAGGATCGCGCCGGGGAGAGCCGTGATGGGGAACGCAAGGCCGTCGCGCAGGCGCAGGAGTCCAGCCGACAGATGCTGCCGGAGGTGAACCTCGACGGTGGCGGCGAGAACCTGATAAGCGGCCGCAACAGCGCGCAGAACGCAGCGGCGTCGCGGCGCACCGAACAAGGCTAGCGTCGCGCCGGCAGGTCGCAGCCGGTCGGTTGTGGTCGCGATCATGTCCCCGCAGGGCGAGGACAGGGCCGACCTTCTCCGCGCTTCGCGAAAACACCCGATGGCGTCTTTCGTGCCCGTGCGGCCCGGGCAAGGCCGCGGGCCGCACCCGGGGTGGCCGTGCGGCGAGATCTAGATTCCCGGCTCGCGTGTGCCGCTCAGCCCGGGCGCTGCGGTTACCCGGGCTACGCTTGCTTCGCCGGCGGATCTGCAGTCCGCGACCGGATTCGGCCGCGCGGATCGCCACTCGGCATCCTGCCTCTGGGGGCGACGGCGCGCGTTCTGCGCGCCAGCCTTGGGGTCTCCCGACGCGGCTCGGCTAATGATGTCGAAGACGCTTGCTGACCCTGTTTCCACATCGCCCCGGCGACTTCGTCTCCGCCCCGCCCGTCATTCCCGCGAAGGCGGGAATCCATGGGCGCTGCTCGCATCGTGCACGCCGGTCACGAGCGTTGCCGTGAACTCACCGGGTGGACAAAGCACGTGAAAGGCGTTTCGTGCGCTTTCGCGCCCGAGTCACTTTTCTTTGCTGCTGCAAAGAAAAGTACCAAAAGACAGCAGCTTCCTTGGCCCTTATAGCGATCCCCACACTGACCCCTCTGCTTGCCCGCGGTATTTCAGCTCACCCGCACTTGCTATACCCACAATTCAGACACGTCGCACACCCATCCATCAGCACCAGCGCCTTCGTGCTGCACTTGTGGCACATGGTCGCGCTGGGCGGGAAGGTGGTGCCGTCGCCGGTGATGGCCACGCTCTCGTTGGCGGCGGGCTGCATGGCGCGCTCGTAGGCGGCGCGCTTCTCGGCAATGAGCGCCTTCTGGTGCTCGGAGAGCTCGGGATCGACGATCAGGCCGATGGACTTGAGGTGGTCTTCCACCACGGCGCCGATCTCGGCGACGAGCGAGGGCATGTACACGCCGCCGGCCTTGAAGTAGCCGCCGCGCGGGTCGAACACGGCCTTCATCTCGTCCACCAGGAAGGTCACGTCGCCGCCCTTGCGGAACACGGCGGACATGATGCGGGTGAGGGCGACGATCCACTGGAAGTGGTCCATCGACTTCGAGTTGATGAACACCTCGAACGGGCGGCGCTGCTCGTGCTCGGTGCCGGGGTTGAGCACGATGTCGTTGATCGTCACGTACATGGCGTGCTCGACCAGCGGCGTCTTGATCTTGTAGGTGGAGCCGATCAGCACGTCCGGGCGCTCGACGCGCTCGTGCATCTGGATGACGTCGGCGACCTTGCCCTCGGACGGGGCGGGTGCGGGCTGCGCGGCCTGGGCCTCGCGCGCGCGGTCCTCCGCGCTGATCACGCTGTAGCCCTTGATTTTCTTCTCGATCTTGACGGCCATCGGCCTGGTCCCCGTGCTGCGGTCTCATCGCCCGCCGCCCCATGCGGCGGGCTGGAATCGGTGGTGCCGGCGGCGGGCCGCCGGCACCGGGTGGATCACCTCAGGCGCGCGCGCCGGCGCCGGTGCCGGTGCCGCGCGAGCGGCTGCCGCCACGCGAGGCGGTTGCGCCGCCGCGGCTGGCGCTGTTGCCGCCGCGAGAGGCGCCGGAGGCCGCGCCCTTGCGCGCCGCGCCGGCCGACTTGCGGGCCGCGGTGGAGCGGCTGCCGGTGGCCGACTTGCGCGCGCCGGCCTTCTTG
>JBMOOW010000103.1:0-5683 GCA_049323195.1 Pseudomonadota bacterium
TGCGCCAGCCACAGTGCCGCCATGGAGGCGGCCACCACGGCCACCGCCCAGGCACGGCCGCGCGCCAGCGGCACCACCAGCAGGATCAGCACGATGTCCAGCAGCGCCAGCGCGGCCAGCGCCGGGTCGCGCAGCGTGCTCGCCGCATGCGCGATGAAGGGATACGCCGCGCTCAGCAGCAGGCGCGCCAGCGCGACGTTCATCAGCTCAGGCCGTCCGCTGCGCCTGCACGTGCTCGCTCAGCGCGCGCAGGGACGCGAAGATGCGGCGGTTCTCGTCGCTGTCGCTGCGCAGCTGGAAGCCGTACTTCTTGCTGATGGCCAGCGCGAGCTCCAGTGCGTCGATCGAGTCCAGCCCCAGGCCCTCGCCGAACAGCGGCGCCTCCGGGTCGATATCGGCCGCGGCCACGCCATCGAGGTTCAGGCTCTCGACGAGCAGTGCGGCCAGTTCGGTTTCGGCGGGAGTCTGGTTCGACATCGGGCTTCCAGTTTGCGAAGACGGGCCGCATCGGTCAGCCCGGGCGGGCGGCCTCACCCCTGAATCATTCACGGGCAGGTCGGCCGGTGCGGGCCGCTATCATCTGCGGCATGAACGAAGTGCGAAATTCTGCCACCTCGGCGCCGGAGGCGTGTGATGTGCTGGTGGTCGGCGGCGGGCCGGCGGGCAGCACGGCCGCGACGTTCCTGGCGCGCGCGGGCCGGCGGGTCATTCTGATCGAAAAGGCCGCCCATCCGCGCTTCCACATCGGCGAATCGCTGCTGCCGATGAACATGCCCATCCTCGAGCGCCTCGGGGTGATGGACGCCGTGCGCGCCATCGGAGTGGTCAAGCGCGGCGCGGACTTCCCCGTCGACGACGGCCGCTACAACGTCTTCCGCTTCGACCGCGCCCTGCCCCGCGGCCCCGACCATGCCTTCCAGGTGCGCCGCGCCGACTTCGACCGCGTGCTGTTTGCGCATGCGCGCGGCGCGGGGGTGGACGCGCGCGAGCACACCCGCGCCCTGCGCATGGAGACCGGCGCCGACGGCCGCCCCGCGCGCGTGCACGTGCGCGGCCCCGACGGGGAGTACGCCATCGCCCCGCGCTTCGTGCTCGACGCCAGCGGCCGCGACACCTTCCTCGGCAGCGCGCTGCGGCTGAAGCGGCGCAGCCGGCGGCACCAGTCGGCCGCGGTGTTCAGCCACTTCCGCGGCGTTTCACGCCGGCCCGGCGAGGACGCCGGCAACATCAGCATCTACCGGCATGCGCATGGCTGGATGTGGTTCATTCCGCTGCCGGACGGCGAGATGAGCATCGGCGCGGTGTGCTCGCCCGAATACCTGAAGGAGCGTGGTGGCCAGAGCGAGGCCTTCCTGATGCGGACGATCGCGAGCGTGCCCGCCGCGGCCGGGCGCATGGCCGGCAGCGAACGCATCGCGCCCGTGCATGCCACCGGCAACTACACCTACGAGTGCAGCCGCATGCACGGGCCGGGCTGGCTGCTGCTGGGCGATGCCTACGCCTTCGTGGACCCCATGTTCTCCTCCGGCGTGTTCCTGGCGATGAACAGCGCCGAGCGCGGTGCCCGGGCCGTGGACGCGGCGCTGCGCGAGCCCGCGCGCGAGGCGGCGCTGATGCGTGACCTGCAGGCCACGCTGGACGCCGGCCTGGACGAGTTCAAGTGGTTCATCTACCGCTTCACCTCGCCGGTGATGAAGGCGCTGTTCGCCGAGCCGCGCGACGTGCTCGGGGTGGAGCGCGCGGTGGTGTCGATGCTGGCCGGCGATGTGTTCGAGGCGTGCCCGGTGCGCTGGCGCCTGCGCCTGTTCCGCGTCATCTACGCGCTCTCCGCGCTCGGCATGGCGCGCGATGCGCTCGTCGGCTGGTGGGCGCATCGCCGGCAGGCGCGGCTGCGCTTCGAGGCCGAAACCCTGCAGGACGCCCCGTGAGCGCGAATCCGGTGCATGCGGCGCCGCAGCTGCGGCAGGGCTACGAGTCGGCGGCGCTGGACGCGGTGCTGGCGCAGCCCGACGTGCTGGCCGTGATCGGCTTCGGCCGCGCCGCGGTGCATTCGGAGGATCCGCGCGCGCTCGCCGTCGCGCTCGAACCGCATGGCACGGCGCCGCTGGAGGTCTGGCGCACGTCGGCGCCGGTGCGCAGCGGGCGCGCGGGCGGGCTGGCCTATTCGCACGACGGCAGGCTCCTGTTCGCGGCGATGGAGGTCGACGAGCGCGCCGGCGACATCCAGTCCGCGGCCGAGGACGCCTATGCCGCGCTGCGCACGCGCACGTCCACGCTGGGTTATCCGCATCTTCTGCGCGTGTGGAACTACCTGGACGACATCACCGTGGGCGAAGGCGATGCCGAGCGCTACAAGCGCTTCTGCGTGGGCCGTGCGCGCGGGCTGGGCGACTTCGCGCCGGCCTCGCTGCCGGCGGCCACCGCGATCGGCCGCGTCGAACCCACCGGGCGCCTGCAGGTGTACTGGCTCGCCGCGCGCGAGCCCGGCCGTCCGCTGGAGAACCCGCGCCAGGTCAGCGCCTACCGCTACCCCCGCCAGTACGGCCCGCAGCCGCCGAGCTTCGCGCGCGCCATGCTCCCCGCCTTCGATGCGCCGCTGCTGCTATCGGGCACGGCGGCGATCCGCGGCCACGAGTCGCTGCATGCCGACGATGCCGCCGCCCAGCTCGACGAGACGCTGGCCAACATCGCCAGCCTGGTCGACGTCGCCCGCGTGCACCGGCCCCGGCTGCCGCCCGTGCCGGGCCCGGGCTCGCACCTGAAGGCCTACGTGCGCGAGGCCGACGAGCTCGACCTGGCCGATGCCCGCCTCGCCGCGCGCCTGCCCGCGGTGCCCCGCGTCGTGCTGCATGCGCGCGTCTGCCGGCGCGAACTGCGCCTGGAGATCGACGGCGCGCACGGCTGAGTGCTTGCATCGCCGCGCGCATCGCGCGATGGTCGGCCCTTCGCCATTCAGGAAGTCAACCTCATGGGCCTGATCAGCCTGGTCTGGGGCATCGTCGCCCTGCTTTGGATGCTGCTGGCCTTCATCCCGCTGCTGGGCTGGGGCAACTGGTTCGTCATCCCCTTCGCCGCCATCGGCGCGCTGATCGCGGTGGTCGGCATCGCCACCACCGCGCGCGAGAACCGCGGGCGCGCGAAGACCGGCCTCGCGCTCAACGCGCTGGTGATGGTGGTGGGGGCGATCCGCCTGAGCCTGGGCGGCGGGATCCTCTGAGGTCGCGCGGCCGGCCCGGACGGGCCGGCGTTGCGCGCATGCGATGCAGCGTGGTGGCCGGCGTTCGCGTACGCCGGCGTATCATCGCGGCATGAGCTATCCCTACGTGCGCCCGCGGCGGATGCGCCGCGACGAGTTCTCGCGCCGCCTGATGCGCGAGACGGTCCTCACCGCCGACGACCTGATCTACCCCGTCTTCGTCCACGAGCTCGACGGGCGCGCGCCGGTGGCCTCGATGCCGGGCGTGGAGCGGCTGTCGATCGACGAGCTGCTGAAGGTGGCCGAGCAGGCCGTCGCGCTGCGCGTTCCCGCGCTGGCGCTGTTCCCGGTGACCGCGCCCGAAGCGAAGTCGCTCGACGCCGCCGCGGCCTGGGACGACGAGGGCCTCGTGCAGCGCGCGGTGTTCGCGCTGAAGTCGCGCTTTCCCGAACTGGGCGTGATCACCGACGTCGCGCTCGATCCCTACACCTCGCACGGCCAGGACGGGCTGATCGACGAGAACGGCTACGTGCTCAACGACGAGACGGTCGACGCGCTGGTCAAGCAGGCGCTCTCGCATGCGCGCGCCGGTGCCGACGTGGTCGCGCCGTCGGACATGATGGACGGGCGCATCGGCGAGATCCGCGCGGCGCTGGAGATGGACGGCCACGTGCACACGCGCATCCTCGCCTACAGCGCCAAGTACGCCAGCGCCTTCTACGGCCCTTTCCGCGACGCGGTGGGCAGCGCGTCGGCGCTCGGCAAGGCCGACAAGAAGACCTACCAGATGGACCCGGGCAATTCCGACGAGGCCCTGCGCGAGGTCTCGCTCGATCTCGCCGAGGGCGCCGACATGATCATGATCAAGCCGGGCCTGCCTTACCTCGACATCGTGCGCCGGGTGAAGGACGAGTTCGGCGCGCCGACCTTCGTCTACCAGGTCAGCGGCGAGTACGCGATGTTCAAGGCCGCCGCGGCCAACGGCTGGCTCGACGAGAAGAAGTGCGTGCTCGAGGCCCTGGTGTCGATCCGGCGCGCCGGTGCCGACGGCGTGCTGACCTATCACGCGCTCGATGCGGCGCGCTGGCTCCGCGAGGACGGCTGACCGGCGCCCGCGCCGCGACCGGCCGCCGCATGGCCACGCCCCGATGAGCCTGCGCTACGCCGTCTTCGGCCATCCGGTCGCGCATTCGCGCTCGCCGCAGATCCATGCGGCCTTCGCGGCCAAGGCGGGCATCGACCTCGTCTACGAGCGCATCGACGCCGCGCCCGGCGACTTCGCGCGGGCCGTCGAGGACTTCGCGCGCGCAGGCGGCCGCGGCGCCAACGTGACGCTGCCGCACAAGCCCGCCGCGCTGGCGCTCTGCGACGCCGTCGCGCCGCGCGCCGTGCGGGCGGGCGCGGTCAACACGCTCATCCGCCTCGGGGACGCGCCCGACGGCCGCGCGCGCTGGCAGGGCGACAACACCGACGGCATCGGCCTGGTCCGCGACCTGCGCGATCGCCACGGGCTCGTGCTCGAGGGCGCGCACGTGCTGCTGCTGGGCGCGGGCGGCGCGGGCGCGGGCGTGGCACCGGCGCTGCTGGAGGCGGGCATCGCGCGGCTGTGGGTGGCCAACCGCGGCATCGCGCGCGCGCAGGCGCTGGTCGCGCGGCTGGACGATGCGCGCGCCGCGGCCCTGGCGCTGCCGACCGCGGAGGCGGCGGCCTGCTCCGACGACGTGGCGACACCGGGCCTGCGTACCCTGGGAGACGGCGATGCGTGCCCAGAGCACGGCACGGGGCTGCCCGACGCGGGCACGGCGCCGCGGGGCGGGGCCGTGCCTTCGCTCGCGACGCTGGCCGGCGCACGCGTCGACCTCGTCATCAACGCGACCTCGGCCGCGCGCGGTGGCGCCGCGCCCTGGCAGGCGCTGCACGCCCTCATGCCGCGGGTCGCCGCCGCGGTCGACCTCGGTTACCGCGAGGCCGCGCGGCCGTTTCTCGAGTTCGCCCGCGAAGGCGGCGCCGCGCGTCGCATCGACGGGCTCGGCATGCTCGTCGAGCAGGCGGCCGAGAGCTTCCGCCTCTGGCACGGCCTGATGCCCGCCGTCTCGCCGGTTCTCGCGCGCCTGCGTGCGGAACTCGGCGACCCGCCATGAGCCTGGCCTGCCGCCCGGGCTGCGCGGCCTGCTGCATCGCGCCTTCGATCAGCTCGCCCATTCCCGGCATGCCGGGTGGCAAGCCGGCCGGCACGCCCTGCGTGCAGCTCGATGCGGACCTGCGCTGTCGCCTGTTCGGCGACCCGCGCCGCCCGCCCGTCTGCGCGGCATTGCGTCCCAACGAGGCGATGTGCGGGCGCTCCCGCGGGGAGGCGCTGGCCGGGCTGGCGGCGCTGGAGCTGGCGACGGCGCCGCCCGCGCGCGCGGTCTAGCCCCGGCACGCGCGGCAGCATGGCCGCGGCACCATGTCGAGTCGTGGCGCGCGCTGCGAGTCGCGTGCTGTTAA
>JBMOOW010000104.1:0-5243 GCA_049323195.1 Pseudomonadota bacterium
CAGATTGGACAAACTCACGTTGCCGCGCTGCCGTGGCAAGCAATGCTCAACTACCGAAAATTGCTCTGCAGTAATCTCCATGCGCGAAGTATCGCGCATGGATCAAATAGTGTGAACACGCCCTAGCGGGCCGCGCCCCGGTCGCGCCCCGTCCGCGCGCGGCCGGCCGCCCAGCCGAAGACGTTGAGCTCGATCGCCGCGAAAGCGAGAAGCCACAGCGCCGCGTCCCAGGCGTCGAGCCAGACGCCGGGGCCGCCTTCGTCCAGGCCCATGGCGAGCCAGGTGAGGAGGAAGGACGCCAGTGCGACATACAGGCCCAGCGTGATCGCGTGGCGTGCGCGATGGAAGCGCCGCCGGGCCGGCGACACCCGCACCTCGAGCTCGAGCGCGAGGACGACCGCGAGCCACGTGATCGAATTGGCCAGGTCCAGCCACTCGCGCTGCACGGCGTAAGCGATGCCGGAGGACACCACCGCGAGCGATGCGAGCATGCGCAGGCCATGGGCCGCGATGCGGCCGCGCCTGCCCATGGGCCAGCCGCCGGTCTCCCATTCGAACAGCAGCAGGAGGACCACCCAGGCACCGGTGTCGAGCTGTTCGACGGGCGTGCCATGCAGCCCGTACAGCGCGACATTGAGCGCGAGCAGTGCGTACACGCACCACTTGAAGGCCGCGAAGGCGGCGCCCGGAACAACGAAGCCGCGGGCAGGCCGCGGCTTCGTGACGTTGAACGCGTCGGCGCGCATGCTCAGCGCTGGTCGACGCCCACGTAGTCGCGCTGGGTGGCGCCGGTGTAGATCTGGCGCGGACGGCCGATCTTGTTCTCCGGGTCGTTCTGCTGCTCCAGCCAGTGGCTGACCCAGCCAGCAGTGCGCGCGATGGCGAACATCACCGTGAACATCTCGACCGGGATGCCGAGCGCCTTGTAGATGATGCCCGAGTAGAAGTCGACGTTCGGGTAGAGCTTGCGCGCGACGAAGTACTCGTCCTTCAGCGCCGCCTCCTCGAGCTTCATCGCGACCTCGAGCAGCGGGTCGTTGATGCCCAGCTTGCCGAGCACGTCGTGCGTCATCTTGCGCACCAGCGCGGCGCGCGGGTCGTAGTTCTTGTAGACGCGGTGGCCGAAGCCCATCAGGCGGAAGCCCGAGTTCCTGTCCTTCGCGCGGTCGACCGCGGTCTGCACGTTCTCGGGGCGGCCGATCTCGGCCAGCATCTTCAGCACCGCCTCGTTGGCACCGCCGTGCGCCGGGCCCCACAGCGCGGCCACGCCGGCCGCGATGCAGGCATACGGATTCGCGCCGGTCGAACCGACCAGGCGCACCGTCGAGGTCGACGCGTTCTGCTCGTGGTCGGCGTGCAGGATGAAGAGCAGGTCCAGCGCCTTGGCGGCGACCGGGTCGAGCTCCAGCGGCTCGGCCGGCACTTCCTTCATCATGTGGAGGAAGCGCGTGGTGTACTCGAGCGAATTCTTCGGGTAACGGATCGGCCAGCCGATCGAGTAGCGATGGCAGGCGGCGGCGATCGTCGGCACCTTCGCGATCAGGCGGATCGCGGCGAGCCGGCGCTGCTCCGGATCCTCGAGGTCGAGCTCGTTGTGGTAGAAGCTCGCCATCGAGCCGAGCATGCCCACCAGCATCGCCATCGGATGCGCGTCGTGGCGGAAGCCGTAGAGGAAGGTGCGGAAGGCCTCGTGCATCATCGTGTGATGCGTGACCTCGTGCTCGAACCGGTCGAACTCCGGCTTGGTCGGCAGCTCGCCGTTCATCAGCAGGTAGGCGACTTCGAGGAAGCTCGACTTCTCGGCCAGCTGTTCGATCGGATAGCCGCGATAGAGCAGCACGCCCGCATCGCCGTCGATGTAGGTGATCGCCGACCTGCAGCTCGCCGTCGCGGTGAAGCCATTGTCGTAGGTGAAAGCGCCGGTTTCCTTCGGCAGCCTGGAAATGTCGATGCAGGGCGCGCCCAGCGTGGGATGCAGCACGGGCAGGGTCACGTTGGCGTCGCCGGCGGTGAGGGTGACCTGCTGCAGGCCGCTGTTGGTCTCGGACACGGAACGCTCCTATGAGGCGGGCGGCAACGTGGCCGCGGCTGGAGGAGGAAGGGCTTTCGCGGGCTCGCCGCAAGCCGCGGATTATCGCACATACGCCACCGCAGGCAGGCGTCGACGAAGGTCCAATGGATCGCGCGCGCCGAACGGACCGGTACGCACGCGCCACGTCGCTGCGATGTTCCGCGCCTATGCGCATGAGCGAGGCGACGCCGCCGGGCGACGGCCGCGACCTCGCGTCGAAGTGACCGGCACGGAAAAGCCGAAAGCCCGCCGAGGCGGGCTTTCTCAAGGCACCGGAGCCCCCGCACTGGCGGGGATGACGACCCGTGGAGCCGGACGCTGGCGCGCCCGGCCGGAGCGTCACTTCTGCGCGTAGCGCTTGCGGAACTTGTCCACGCGACCGCTGGTATCGACGATCTTGTGCTTGCCCGTGTAGAACGGATGCGAGGCCGACGAGATGTCGACCTTCACCAGCGGGTACTCGTTGCCGTCCTCCCACTTGATCGTCTCCTTCGAGGCGAGCGTGGAACGGGTGAGGAAGGAGAAGTCCGTGGTGACGTCCTGGAAGACGACTTCGCGGTACTCGGGATGGATGCCGGCCTTCATGGCATTCACCAATATCGGATTCGGGGAGCCCGGCAGTATACGGGCGCCCTTCGCCACGTGCAAGCCGCGTGAGGGCGGTGCGACTCAGCCGGCCGCCAGGGCCCGGCGGATGCGCCCCTCGAAGCGGACCTGGTCGTAGCGCAGCAGGATGCGGCAGTTGTCGGCCGCCCCGCCCTCGCGCCGCCAGTCGACGACCGTCGCGCCGCGCGTATGGCGGCCCTCCAGCTCGACCGCCACCGGCCGCTCCACGAGTTCCAGCGCGCCGCCCGGCTCCAGCGCGAAGGCCATGGCCAGCGCGTCGGCCGAATGCCAGTGATCGCCGCGGCGGTCGCTGGACCATTCGCGCGTCTGCATCGAGATCGCGTCGTAGAACCGTGCTCGCGCGCTGTCCGCCCGCAGCCAGGCTTCGAAGCCCGTGTGCGGAAAGCCGTGGGCGACCGTCGCCTCCCAGTCGGCGAGGTCGATGCGCGCGAAGGCCTCGAAGACGATATGCGCGGCCTCGGGATCGAAGGCGACGTTGAACTCGGCCGCCGGGGTGATGTTGCCGTGCGCGGTGACCGCGCCGCCCATGACGACGAAGCGGCCGATGCGCTCGGGCAGCGTCGGGTCGAGCTTGAGCGCGAGCGCGATGTTGGTGAGCGGGCCCAGCGCGACCAGCAGCAGCCGCCCGGCGTGCTCGTGCGAGAGGCGGATCAGCGCGAGCGCGGCGTGCTCGGCCGCGGCTTCGCGGGTGGCGGGCTCGTAGCCCGTGTCGCCGAAGCCGTCGCGCCCGTGCACGTAGGCGGCGTCCCGCGCGGGGTGCAGCAGCGGCGACGCGCAGCCCGCGTAGACCGGCACGTCCACGCCGGCCACCTCGCAGAGCTTGAGCGCGTTGGCGACGGTATGGCCAAGGCCGACGTTGCCGGCGGCGATGGTCAGGCCGACGACCTCGTGGCGCGGGTCGTCGAAGGCCATCAGCAGGGCCAGCGCGTCGTCCACGCCGGGGTCGGTGTCGATCAGGAGCGGGATTCGGGATTCGGGATTCGGGTTTCGTTGATCGTCGCGCATGGGTGATCTCGGCTGTCGCCGCAGCCTAACAAACCCGTCGACGCCCCCTCATCGAACCCCGAACCCCGAACCCCCCCCAAATCCCGAATCCCCAATCCCGGATCCCGAATCCCGAATCCCGGATCCCGAATCCCGAATCCCGAGCCCCGAACCCCGAACCCCAAACCCCGAACGCCTCACGCCTCACGCCTCACGCCGACGCATAACGCACCGCGCCGCCCACCCAGCGCGCGACGATGCGCTCGGCCAGCTGCGGTGCGCTGTCCGCGATGCGTTCGCCCAGCGCCTGCACGCGCGGCAGCAGGTCGGCGTCGCGCTGCAGGTCGGCGACGCGGAATTCCGCCAGGCCCGTCTGCCGCGTGCCGAGCAGTTCCCCGGGGCCACGCAGCTCGAGGTCGCGCTCGGCGATGACGAAGCCGTCATTGGTCTCGCGCATCGTCGTCAAGCGCTCGCGCGCCATCTGCGACAGCGGCGGCTGGTAGAGCAGCACGCAGCTCGATACCGCGTTGCCCCGCCCTACCCGGCCGCGCAACTGGTGCAACTGCGACAGGCCGAGGCGTTCGGCGTTCTCGATGATCATCAGCGAGGCATTGGGCACGTCGACGCCGACTTCGATCACCGTGGTCGCCACCAGCAGGTCGGTCTCGCCGCTCTTGAACGCGAGCATGGCCGCCTGCTTCTCGGCCGGGCGCATGCGGCCATGCACCAGGCCAAGCCGCAGTTCCGGCAGCTGCGCGGTGAGTTCGTCGAACGTGGTCTGCGCGGCGCGGGCGACGACCTCGTCGCTCTCGTCGATCAGCGTGCACACCCAGTAGGCCTGCCGGCCTTCGGCGCAGGCGCGGCGGATGCGCTCGACCAGCTCGGGGCGCCGGTCGGCACCGAGCACCACCGTCGTCACCGGCGTGCGGCCGGGCGGAAGCTCGTCGATGGTGGACACGTCGAGGTCGGCATAGGCCGCCATCGCCAGCGTGCGCGGGATGGGCGTGGCGGTCATCACCAGCTGGTGCGGAACGCTGCGCGCCTGGCGATGTTCGCTCGCGCCCTTGTCGACCAGCGCCAGACGCTGGTGCACGCCGAAGCGGTGCTGCTCGTCGACGATGGCGAGCGCCAGGTCCGCGAACGCCACGCCCTCCTGCATCAGCGCATGGGTGCCGACGACCACCTGCGCGGCGCCGGAGGCGACGTCGGCCAGGACCTGCGCGCGCGCGCGGCCGGTGACCTTGCCCGCCAGCCAAGCCACGCGCACGCCCAGCGGCTCGAGCCAGCCGCGCAGGTTGACCAGGTGCTGCTCGGCCAGCAGCTCGGTCGGCGCCATCAGCGCGGCCTGCTTCCCGCTGCCGACGGCCAGCAGCGCCGCCATGGCGGCGACCACGGTCTTGCCCGAGCCTATGTTAGCAAGCTCTTCTATGGCCTAACCTGATTCCCCACCTGTCGCATCCCATGATACGCGGCCATTCCATGCTGACCCCACCTGACAAGGAGGGGTGTGGTCATGGCCAAGAACATGGTGCAGTTCCAGGCGGGGCTCAGCCTGCCGGCG
>JBMOOW010000105.1:0-5226 GCA_049323195.1 Pseudomonadota bacterium
GTCCAGCTTGCGGACGGAAAACAGACTCTCTTGCAGCACGTCGGCACCACGCATCAAGGGGCTCGGCTCAAGTAGAACGGAAGTGGAGCAAGTCTATTCTGGTGGGAGGTATTTCAGCAGCCTGCTAATCCCTAATCCCTAATCCCGAATCCCGAATCCCTAATCCCGAATCCCGAATCCCTAATCCCGAATCCCGAATCCCGAATCCCGAATCACGGATACAGCATCCGCTTGCCCCAGTCCCCCGCAGCGTCGAGCTCGTACATCCAGCGCTCGTGCAGGCGGAACTGCGCGCCGTACCAGAACTCGATGCGCGCCGGGACGACGCGAAGGCCGGTCCAACGCGGCGGGCGTGGGATGTCGCGGCCGGCGAACTCGCGCTCGACCTGCTGCAGGCGCGCCTCGAAGGTCTCCACGGAGTCCAGCGTTTCGGACTGCTTCGAGGCCCATGCGCCCACCTGGCTCACGCGCGGGCGGGTGGCGAAGTAGGCGTCGGCCTCGTCGTCGGAAACGATTTCCACCGCGCCTTCGATCCGCACCTGCACGCCATTGGCCACGCGCGGCCAGTGGAACAGCAGCGAGGCATGCGGATTGGCCTGCAGCTCGCGCCCCTTGCGGCCGTCGAGGTGCGTGTAGAAGACGAAGCCGCGCGCATCGTGCGACTTGAGCAGCAGCATGCGCACCGACGGGCGCGCGTCGAGGCCGGCCGTGGCCAGCGCCATCGCGGTGGGATCGGGCTCGCCGGCATCGGAGGCCTGCGCGAACAGGCGGTCGAAGGTGGCGAGGGCTTCGGCGAGCAGGGCGGGCGTGTCCATCGCGGTATTGTGTCCGCATGTCCCTGTCCCTGCACGCGAACCCGGCGCATGCGGCCAAGCCGCTCGTCCTCGTCGGCCCGACGGGCGCCGGCAAGTCCACGGTAGGCGCCATGCTCGCGCGGCGGCTGGGCCGCGTCTTCGTCGACCTGGATGCGCGCATCGAGGCGCTGGCCGGCCGCCGCGTCGCCGACATCTTCGCCGCCGACGGCGAGGCGGCGTTCCGCGCAGTCGAGTCGCGCGCACTGGGCGAGGCGCTGGCATCGGAAGGCATCGTGCTCGCCACCGGCGCGGGCGTGGTGCTCGACGGCGGCAACCGCGCCGCGATCCGCGCCTCGGCGAACGTCCTGCACCTGGATGCGAACGTCGAGGCGCAGCTCGAACGCCTGGAGGCCTCGTCCGATCGCCCCTTGCTGGCCGGCGACCGCGAGGCCGTGCTGCATGCCATGGCGGCCGCCCGCGGGCCGCTGTACGCGGAGGTGGCCGATGCGCGCATCGACACGTCGGCGCATCGCATCGACGACGTGGTCGACATCGCCGCCGGTGCGCTCGCGCTGCTGGAAGCCGGGGGCGGTGCCCGGCCGCAGCGACTGCGGGTGGAAAGCCCGCGTGGCCCCTACCCCATCCTGGCCGGCGCCGGCCTGATGCGCGATGGGGCCGCGCTCGCCGACGCCATCCGCGGCCGCCATGCGCTGATCGTCTGCGACCGCAACGTGGCGCGCCTTCATCTCGCCGTGCTCGACGCGAGCCTGCGCCGGCTGCGGCCGGACCTGCGCATCGGCCTGCACGTGCTGCCGCCCGGCGAACACGAGAAGACGCTGGAGCGCTGGCGCGAGGTCATCGACGCGCTGGCCGCGCTTGGCGCCACGCGCGACGCGACGGTGGTGGCGCTGGGCGGCGGCGTGGTGGGCGATCTTGCGGGCTTCGCCGCCGCCAGCTGGATGCGCGGCATCGACGTGGTGCAGGTGCCGACCACGCTGCTGGCGATGGTCGATTCCTCCGTGGGCGGCAAGACCGCCGTGGACCTGCCCGCCGGCAAGAACCTCGTCGGCGCCTTCCATCCGCCCGCGGCGGTGATCGCCGACACCGGCACGCTGCGCACGCTGCCGCCGCGGGAGTTGCGCGCCGGGCTGGCGGAGGTGGTCAAGTACGGCGCGGTCTTCGATGCCGGTTTCCTCGACTGGCTCGATGCGCAGGCCGATGCCCTGCTCGGCGGCGGCGACGCGCGCCTGGCCGAGGCCGTGCTTCGCTCCTGCCGCTACAAGGCCGAGGTGGTGGCGCGCGATCCCTTCGAGCACGGCGAGCGCGCCCTGCTCAACTTCGGCCACACCTTCGGCCATGCGATCGAGGCCGAACAGGGCTATGCCGGTTCGGGCGATGGCCTGGTGCACGGCGAGGCGGTGGCGGTGGGCATGGTGCTGGCCGCGCGGCTTTCCGCGGCGCTGGGGCGTGCGCCCTCGGCCGACACGGACCGGCTGGAGGCGCTGCTCGGCCGGCTGGGCCTGCCCATGCGCATCCCCGCGGGGCTCGCGCCGGAGCGCCTGCTGGCGCGCATGCGCCTGGACAAGAAGGCCGACGCCGCGGGACTGCGCTTCGTTCTCTGGGAGGGCGCCGGCCGCGGCCACATCGTGCGCGACGTTCCCGACGACGCGGTGCTGGACGTGATGCGGGCATGCACCGCGTCCGACGGGTTGGCCGCATAGGCGCAGCGCGTCCCTGCCGGGCCCTGCGGCGATCGTCGTGCCGGGTACGCTGGTGTGAGCCGGGGCATTCCCGGCGTGCGACGCCGCCGCATGACGCAGGCCGACCGCCGTCCCCCGCGCCTCTCCACCGGCTGCGACGGCGCCTGCGGCTACAATTCGGCGGATGCGACTGCTCCTGCAACAACGCCCCGAAGGCCGCGAAGCGCCGCGCTTCGTCCAGCTCATGCTCCAGCCCGACCTCCTGGGCGGCTGGACGCTCGTGCGCGAGTCCGGCCAGATCGGCGGCAAGAGCACGGTGCGCCGCGAGCAGTTCCTGGACCAGCAGTCCGCGGTGGCCGCACTGGAGAGCGCGCGCGACGCGCAGCTCAAGCGCGGCTTCCAGCTGATGTTCGCCGAAGGCGCTTCGCCGCGCTGATGGACTGCCCATGAGGCAGTCCATGCGGCGAAGCGCGCCGGGCCATGGATGGCCCGGCCGTACGATCCGAAGCGATACGGCACCGCCATGGACGGCACGACGCACGGTCCGAAGCAGTCTCCGAAGCACTTTCCATCCATGACCCCGCCGCACCCACGAAGCGACGTTCCCATGACCCACGCCCCCCTCCAGAACGACCGCTTCCTCCGCGCGCTGCGCCGCGAGCCCGTCGACCGCACCCCCGTCTGGCTGATGCGCCAGGCCGGCCGCTACCTGCCCGAATACCGCGCCACCCGCGCGCGCGCCGGCAGTTTCCTCGGCATGGCCAAGAATCCGGAGCTGGCCTGCGAGGTCACGCTGCAGCCGCTGGAGCGCTTCCCGCTCGATGCGGCGATCCTGTTCTCCGACATCCTGACCGTGCCCGACGCGATGGGCCTGGGCCTTTACTTCGTCGAGGGCGAGGGCCCGAAGTTCGAACGCCCGGTTCGCACGGCCGCCGACATCGCCAGGCTCGCCGTGCCCGACATGGCGACCGAACTCGCCTACGTAACCGATGCCGTCTCGCTGATCCGCCGCGAACTGCGCGGCCGCGTGCCGCTGATCGGCTTCTCCGGCAGCCCGTGGACGCTGGCCTGCTACATGGTGGAAGGCGGCGGCAGCAAGGACTTCTCGCGCGTCAAGGCGCTGGCGCTCAACGACCCGCAGGCCATGCACCGCCTGCTCGACGTCGTCACCGACGCCGTCATCGCGTATCTGGACGCGCAGCGCATCGCCGGCGCGCAGGCGATGCAGGTCTTCGACACCTGGGGCGGCGTGCTCTCGCCGGCCATGTACCGCGAGTTCTCGCTGCGCTACCTCCAGCGCATCGCACGCGAGCTGCCGCGCGGCGAAGGCGCCGCGGCCGCGCCGCTGATCCTGTTCGGCAAGGGCAACGGCGCCTACCTCGAGGACCTCGCCGCCACCGGCGCCGAAGGCGTGGGCATCGACTGGACGGTGGACCTGGGCGACGCGGCGCGCCGCACCGGCGGCCGCGTCGCGCTGCAGGGCAACCTGGACCCGGTGACGCTCTATGCCTCGCCCGAGGCCATCCGCCGCGAGGTCGGCCGCGCGCTCGACAGCTACCGCGATGGCAACGGCGGCTCGCGCGAAGGGCACGTCTTCAATCTCGGCCATGGCATGTCGCCGGACATGAACCCGGAGCACGTGGCCGTGCTGGTCGAAGCCGTGCACGCGCACAGCACGCGATGAGGTCTGCGGCGCTGCTGTCGCTCGCGCTCCTGCTGGCGCCGGCCGCACACGCCGCCGACGCCTTCGAGGGCCGGTACGACTGGGGCATGGGCGAAGCGCCCGACCCGGTCTGGACGCTTCACGACGCCGGCAACGGCCTGCGCATGCGCCGCCACGACGGCCACGAGCTGCCCGTTCGCGAGCTCGACGCGGCAGCACGCGCGCAGCTCTGGGACCATCTCGACTGGCCTGCCGGAACCGCGCTCACCGTGCGCTGCGTGGGCTGGGCCGATGAGCCCGGGCCGTTCTCGCGGCCCCTGTCCGGCGGGGTCACGGCCGTGATCTGCCGCGTGCCGGCCGATGTCCGCGCGCGCATCGACTGGATCCGCGACTACGCCGGCGACTGGATCTACTACGACAGCGGCCTCGGCGTCGCCGCGCTGCGCCGCATCGACTGAGACTGGCGCGCGGCCGTCACCGCGCGCGTGATGGTCAGGCGGGTTCGCGGTGCAGCACGTCCTGCAGCACGTGGGCGAGCATTGCCCCGGTGACCGGCTTGCGCATGAAGCGGTCGAAGCCCGCCGCGCGCGCCCGCGGCTCGGACTCCGCATCCGCCCGCGCGGTGACCGCGACCAGCGGCACCGTGCAGCCGCCCGCGCGAAGCTGCCGCACCAGCGCGAAGCCGTCCATGCCGGGCAGGTCGAGGTCGAGCAACCCGACGTCGAAGGGCTGCATCTGCGCCTCGGCGAGCGCCGCCAGGCCATGCGCCGCGTGGCGCACCTCGTGCCCCTGTGCGCGCAGCAGGCCGGTGATGACCTCGGCGACCGTGGCGTCGTCCTCCACCAGCAGGATGGAAAGCGCGGCCCGCGCGGGTACGGGGGTATCCGGCTGCGGCGCGCGCACGGGCAGCGCCGCGGCGGGCAACGGCACCTCGACCTCGAAGCGCGTGCCGACGCCGGGCGTGCTGTCGACGTCGATGCGCCCGCCCATGGCGTCGACCAGCTCGCGGCTGATCGCCAGGCCCAGCCCGCTGCCGCCATGGCGTGCGGCCGTGCGCGCGCCCACCCCC
>JBMOOW010000106.1:0-5068 GCA_049323195.1 Pseudomonadota bacterium
CGTGCGCGCGATCCTCAACAGCGCCCGCAACGTCCATCCCCAGGACAACGGGCCGCAGGCCGCCGCCGCGCGGCGCATCCAGGGCTTCCACGAGCTCGACGGCATCGAGTTCCTCGCCCGCATCGACATCGAGAAGGACGGCCGCGGCGACCTCAAGAACGTCATCAAGAGCGCCGTCGAGCCCGACCACCCGGACTACGCCCGCCTGATGGGCGTGCCGCCGAAAAACCCTGGCACCGGCTCCTCCGGCGCGCCGGCGGCAGTCACCCCGCCCCGTGCGATGCCGCCAGCCGCCCCGCAACGCCCCGCCGTGCCGGGCAAGCCGGCCTGGGCGCAGTGAGAGGAGGGCCGGTGAAGTGCTGGGTCTGCAAACGACAGGCGCGCGGCTACGGCCACTCGGACCTCCGGCATCCGGTGGGCGACGCCCGGCGCTATCCGATCGACTGGGTGTTCTGCTCGCGGCGCTGCCAGGAGGCGTTTCACACGCTCTACGGCAACTGGCTGCGGGTGCGGGACGGACGTCCACCCCTCGGGGAGGTCGCGATGATCGATCCGTCTGACGTCGAACTCGCCGCGATGAGGAAGTGCCTCAAGGCCTTCGGCGCGGCGGCAGAAAGCATCGGCTTCGAGAAACCCCTCGGCGCGTACTCCGAGGCCGAGGCCCTGCGGGTGATCGACGCCATCGTCACCTGCTACACGGAGGCGATGGTCGAGCACCACGAGGCGACCAAGTACCCGCCGGTGCGCGGGCTGAAGCACCCGGTGTCCGATCCCTTCGCGGATCTCGAGGACGACCTGCCGTGGGAGGTGACGTCGTGATGGACTTCAACGCCACCGCGAGCCTGTCGGGTCAGCTCACGGCGCTGATCGACGCCGGGATGCAGCGTGCCCGCGCCGAACAGGGCAAGCGCGGCTACCTGGGCGCCTCGCGCCTCGGGGCCGCGTGCGAGCGCGCGCTGCAGTACGAGGTCGCCGACGCCCCGGTCGATCCGGGTCGCGAGACCGACGGTCGCATGCTGCGCGTCTTCGAGCGCGGCCACCTCATCGAGGACTGCATGGTCGGATGGCTGCGCGCGGCGGGCTTCGATCTGCGCACGCGCGACGACGCGGGCGAGCAGTTCGGCTTCTCGGCGCTCGACGGGCGCCTGCAGGGCCACGTCGATGGGGTGCTCGTCGCCGGGCCCGACCTGGGGTTCGGTTGCGGCTACCCGGCGCTGTGGGAGAACAAGTGCCTGGGCGCCAAATCGTGGCGCGAGTTGGAGAAGCACCGACTCGCGGTCGCCAAGCCCATCTACGCCGCGCAAGTGGCGCTCTACCAGGCCTACCTGGGGCTGCACGCGCACCCGGCGCTGTTCACGGCGGTGAACGCCGACACGATGGAGATCCACGCCGAGCTGGTGCCGTTCGATGCGGCGCTGGCGCAGCGCATGTCCGACCGGGCCGTGAAGGTCATCACGGCCACCGAGGCGGGCGAACTGCTGCCGCGGGGGATCGTAGATCCCACCCATGTCGAGTGCCGGATGTGCCCGTGGCAGGACCGGTGCTGGAGGGTCGCGGCATGAACGACACACCGCTGCACCAGGTGCTCGGAGAGCGCCTGATCGACGCACGCGAGGCGGCGCTGACGCTGAATCTGCCGCTCTACTGGCTCACCCACGCCAAGGAGCGCCGGCGTCTCGGCCTGCCGCACTACCGGGTCGGCAAGCTCCTGCGCTTCAAGCTGAGCGAACTGATCGCGTGGATGGAGGAAAGCCAAGCCCTGCACCCGGCCGACGCAGTGCACGAGGAGGAGGCGGATGCTGGACTTCAATGACACCGCGCCCGTGCCCGAGATCCCGGCGTCCGAGCGCCGCGAGGCCGTGCGCGCCGCCCTGCTCTCGCGGCTGGAAGCGGTGCTGTTCACCCTGTTCCCCGCCGGTCGGACGCGCCGCGGCAAGTTCGTCATCGGCGACGTGCTCGGCAGCCCGGGCGACAGCCTGGAGGTCGTGCTCGACGGCGACAAGGTGGGACTGTGGACCGACCGTGCCACCGGCGACGGCGGCGATGTGTTCCACCTGATCGGCGCCCACTTCGGCGTGGACGTGCACGGCGACTTCGCCCGCGTCCTCGACCTGGCCGAGGACCTCGTCGGCCGTGCCCCCACGGCCCCGGCGCCCAAGCGCCGCAAGGAGACCCCGGTCGACGACCTGGGTCCCGCCACCGCCAAGTGGGACTACCTCGACGCACAAGGGCACCTCATCGCCGTCGTCTACCGCTACGACCCGCCCGGGCGCAAGAAGGAGTTCCGGCCCTGGGACGCGCGCCGCCGCAGAAAAGCGCCGCCCGAGCCGAGGCCGCTCTACCACCAGCCCGGCATCGCCACGGCCGAGGCCGTGGTGTTGGTCGAGGGCGAGAAGTGCGCCCAGGCCTTGATCGAGATCGGGATCGTGGCCACCACCGCGATGCACGGCGCCAACGCCCCGGTGGACAAGACCGACTGGACGCCGCTCGCCGGCAAGGCCGTCCTCCTCTGGCCCGATCGCGACAAACCCGGCTGGGACTACGCGATGGCCGCCGCGCAGGCCGTGCTGGCCGCCGGCGCCGCCTCCTGCGACGTGCTGCTGCCGCCCGACGACAAGCCCGAGGGGTGGGATGCGGCCGACGCGATCGCCGACGGCTTCGACGTCGCCGCCTTCATCGCCACGGGCCCACGGATGAGCATCAAGCCCGCGCAAGGGCTGCCCACGCAGGAGCCTTCCGTCTGGGCCACCGACGACGCGCTGGCGCTGAGCTTCACCAGCCGCTACTGCTCCGACTGGCGCTACTGCGCCGCCTGGGGCAAGTGGCTGGTGTGGGACGGACGGCGCTGGCAGGCGGACGAGACGCTGTTGGTGCACCACCTCATCCGCGCGATCTGCCGCGAGGCCGCGCTCAAGGCCGACTCCCACCGGCTGGCGGCCAAGCTCGCCGCGAGCAGCACGGTCGGCGGCGTGGAGCGGCTGGCACGCACCGACCGGCGGCACGCCTCCACCTCGGAGGAGTGGGATGCGGATCTGTTCGCGCTCAACACGCCGGGCGGGGTGGTCGACCTGCGCAGCGGGCGGCTGCGCCTGCACGACCGCGCCGACCGCATGACCAAGCTCGCCACCGCCACGCCCCGCGGCGACTGCCCCCGCTGGCGGGCGTTCCTGGCCGACGTCACCGGGGGCGATGCCGACCTGCAGGCCTACCTGCAGCGCATGGTGGGCTACTGCCTCACCGGCTCGACGGCGGCGCACGCGCTGTTCTTTCTCTACGGCACCGGCGCCAACGGCAAGTCGGTGTTCGTGAACACCTTGGCCACGATCCTGGGCGACTACGCCACCAGCGCGCCGATGGACACCTTCATGGAGGCGCGTGGCGACCGGCACCCGACCGATCTCGCGGGCCTGCGCGGGGCGCGCTTCGTCTCTTCCATCGAGACCGAGCAGGGCCGGCGCTGGAACGAGTCCAAGGTCAAGGCGATCACCGGCGGCGACAAGGTCTCGGCGCGCTTCATGCGCCAGGACTTCTTCGAGTACACGCCCCAGTTCAAGCTGGTCATCGCCGGCAACCACAAGCCCGCGATCCGCAACGTGGACGAGGCGATGAAACGCCGGCTGCACCTCATCCCCTTCACCGTGACCATCCCGCCCGAGCGGCGCGACGCCATGCTGACCGACAAGCTCCTGGCCGAGCGCGACGGGATCCTCGCCTGGGCGGTGCAGGGCTGTCTGGCCTGGCAGCGCGAGGGGCTCCAGCCCCCGGCCAGCGTGGTGTCGGCCACCGCCGAGTACTTCGACGAGGAGGACGCCGTCGGCGACTTCCTGGACGAGGAGGCCCAGCGCCACCCGCAGGCCCGCGTGGCCGTGGCCGACGTGTTCCAGCGCTGGCAGGACTGGGCCGGCCGGCGCGGCGAGTACGTGGGCACGAGCCGCTGGCTCGCGCAGCAACTGGCCAACCGCGGCTTCGAGCGCACGCGCATCCACGGCGGCGTCAAGGCCCTGGCGGGCCTGTCGCTCAAGCCCAAGGACTACGGCGTACGGCTCCCGTACCGAGACGACTGAACCCCGAGGGTGACCGAAGGTGACTGGCCCAGGGATTGAATCGCTTTACGCGCGTACGCGCGCGCGGGCGGAAGGACGATTCCCCACGGCGGTCACCTTCGGTCACCCGATGCTGACAAGGACCGACACGATGCACACCACCCTGCTTGCCCTCGACCTGGGCACCACCACCGGCTGGGCGCTGCGCGACCGCACGGGCCGAATCACCAGCGGCACCGAAGCCTTCAAGCCCCGACGCTTCGAAGGCGGCGGCATGCGTTTCCTGCGCTTCAAGCACTGGCTCACCGAACTGAAGGCCCACGCCGACGGGATCGATACGCTGGTCTTCGAGGAAGTGCGCCGCCACGCCTCGACCGACGCGGCGCACGTCTACGGCGGCTTCCTCGCCACGCTCACGGCCTGGTGCGAGCACCACGGCGTCCCCTACCAGGGCGTGCCGGTGGGCACGATCAAGAAGCACGCCACCGGCCGCGGCAACGCCGGCAAGGACGCGGTGATGGCGGCCGTGCGTGCGCGGGGCCACGCCCCGGCGGACGACGACGAGGCCGACGCCTTGGCGCTGTTGCACTGGGCCCTCCCGCTTCACGACGTGGCGCAGGAGGACTGAGATGATTGTTCCGACCCCTCGCTATCGCTGCCCGCTCGGTCGGCTGCAGCCCGAGCCGATGGACGTGGAGGCCGTCAAGCGCCGCGGCTGGCGCGAGCAACGGCTGCTCGTCGTCTCCCTCGACGACGCCCGGCTCGACTGGATGGAGCGCGAGCTGATCCGGCAAATCGGCGAGCGGCTCTACGGTGCACGGGAGGCACGCCATGGCTGAATGGACCGTCGAGCGTGTGGCCGAGCGCTTCCGGGAGGCGGCCATCACCGCCCACCGCTTGCCGCCCGTGCGCGTGCAGGGCTACTTCAACACCTGGCCCGCGATCCGGCGCATGCCCTGGGAGACGCTGGGGGCCGAACCCTCGATCCGGCGCTTCCCGCCCGCACCCGAGACGGTCGAGCGGAT
>JBMOOW010000107.1:0-5011 GCA_049323195.1 Pseudomonadota bacterium
GCGGCCGTCGAGCGGGACCACTGCGCGCGGGTTACTGCTGCGCGGCGGCCGCGGCGGCCTTCGCCTTCGCGTAGGCGGCCAGGTCCTCCTTGATGCGCGCCTTCTTGCCCTCGAGGCCACGCAGGTAGTACAGCTTGCCCGCGCGCACCTTGCCGCGACGCTTCACCTCGACCGAATCGATCGTGGCGCTGTGGGTCTGGAACACGCGCTCCACGCCGAAGCCGTGCGAGATCTTGCGCACGGTGAACGAGGAGTTCAGGCCGGCGTTCTTGATGCCGATGACCACGCCCTCATAGGCCTGGACGCGCTCGCGGTTGCCTTCCTTGACCTTGACGTTCACCACGACGGTGTCGCCCTGGCTGAACTCCGGGAGCTTGCGGGTGATCTGCTCGGCTTCGAAGTTCTGGAGCAGCGTATTGAGGGACGGCTTGTTCATTGGCTTGTGCCTGTTGGTGTCGTTGTAGAGCCGCGAGTGCGCGTGGACCCGCGTGCCGGCTGGGTGGAGCGAAGCCGCGCATTCTAACGGCTTTTTTCCTTGCGTGGCTAGGGCTTAGCACCCCGCCGGTCGGCGCCCGGCAAGCGCGGCGGACCCGTAATCCAGTACGCGCGCGCCCGGGATGCCGCCTCTGGGCTTGCCGGGCGCTACGTCCCCTCGGGCGTATCGGGCCGCCCGCGCTCGGCGCGATAGGCCTCCAGCAGCGCGCGGTCCTTGCGGGACAGCTCGCGCCCGGCCAGCAGGTCCGGCCGCCGCTCCGCGGTGCGGCCCAGCGCCTGCATGCGCCGCCAGCGGGCGATACGGGCATGGTCGCCCGACAGCAGCACGTCCGGCACGGTCCCGAGCTCGTGCTCCACGGGTCGGGTGTAGTGCGGACAGTCGAGCAGCCCGTCCTCGAAGGAGTCCTGCACGGCCGAGTCCGCGTCGTTGAGCGCGCCGTCCTGCAGCCGGGCGATGGCGTCCACGACCACGGCCGCCGCAAGCTCGCCGCCGGAAAGCACGTAGTCCCCGATCGAGATCTCCTCGTCGACCTCGGCGCGGATCAGGCGTTCGTCCACGCCCTCGTAGCGCCCGCAGAGCAGGATCAGCCGGGGCGCGGCGGCCAACCGGCGAACGGCGGCCTGGTCCAGCCGGCGGCCCTGCGGGCTCATGTAGACCACCCGCGCCGGCCCTTCGCCGGCCGCCCGCGCGGCCTGGATGGCGTGGCGCAGCGGGTCGATGAGCATGACCATCCCGGGCCCGCCGCCGAAGGGGCGGTCGTCCACCCGCCGGTAGTTGCCCTCCGCGAAGTCCCGCGGGTTGGTGCCGTGGATCGACAGCAGCCCCCGCTCCACGGCGCGCCCGACGACCCCGAAGGACGCACATTGCGCGACGAACTCGGGAAAAAGGCTGACGATGTCGATGCGCATGGCGGTTCCGGTATCCGGGATGGGAGGTTCGGGCGTTGGCGCGCCTGCCCGCGCCGGCTGGCGCGAGGGACGCCCGGGTACGGCGCCACGGGCCGGCACCAGGGCAGTGCTCCTCCTACCCGGGAGCGGCTTTCAGAACTCCGGGTCCCAGTCGACCGTGATCCTGCCCGCGTGGAGGTCGATGTCGGTGACGAACTGCGGCCTCACGAAGGGAATCATCCACTCTCGCTCGCCGTCGCGCGCGACCAGCACGTCGTTGGCGCCGGTGGCGAAGAGGTGGGAGACGCGGCCCATGGCCACGCCCTCGAGGTTGACCACGTCGAGCCCCTCGAGATCGGCCCAGTAGAACTCGCCCTCGGCGGGCCTGGGCAGCGCCGAGCGCGGTACCCAGACCTCCGTGCCGCGCATCGCCTCGGCGGCGTCACGGTCCTCCACCCCGGGGATCTCGGCGGCGAGGCCCTTGCCGACCTGGCGGCCGCGCACGGCGCCGAGCTCGCGCTCGTTGCCACGCGCATCGCGGAGGATCCAGGGCCGGTAGCCGAAGATGGCCGAGCGCGGCTCGGTCCAGCTCTCCAGTTTCACTTCCCCACGAACGCCGAAAGCGCCGACCACCCTGCCTACGAGGATGCGGCGCTTCGGGGTCTCGCTGGAATCGCTACCGCCCGCGCCTTGCACGGGCGAGGTCATCAGGCCGCGGCCTGCGCCTTCTGCGCCTGCTTGTACAGGTCGGCGACCTTGTCGGTCATCTGCGCACCATGGCCGATCCAGTGCTGCACGCGCTCGACGTTGAGCTCGACGCGCTTCTCGTTACCCGCGGCCACCGGGTTGTAGTAACCGACGCGCTCGATGTTGCGGCCATCGCGGGCGCTGCGGCTGTCGGTGACGATGATGTGGTAGAAGGGGCGCTTCTTGGCGCCGCCACGCGTCAGGCGGATCTTGACCATTGGTTTCTCGGTGTTGCCCAGCTGCCGGGATGGCAGGGTAAGCCGACAATGTTAGCGCACTTGCCTGCGCCGTGGAAACGGTGGCGACAGTCAGGGCCCCTCGCCCCACGCCCCACGCCCCACGCCCCAGGCCTACAGCGGCCGTACCCATTCGACCGACAGTTGCCGGTACCCGTAGCTGCCGCGTGCCCCGACAGGCGTATTGCTGTAGAGGGCATTGAGCCGCAGCTGGCCGCCAGCGGCCGTCAGCGGGCTGTTGACGGAAAATTCCACCAGCCGCGCCTGCTGCCATTCGTCGCCACCTTTCTGCCGGCCCCAGCCCGCCGCCGCAGCCCACATCCAGCCCTTGCGGAACCGCCTGATCTGGACCGCCGGCATCGCCTCGACGAACCAGGCCGGCGAGTAATAGTCGGCTTCGAAGGGATGGGTGTTCCGGAACGCGCGGGCCCGGAGCTGGAGGCTGATGCCGGAGTCGGGCGCCACGACCGCGATGTACCGGGCACGCAGGTGGGCGCGCAGATTCCTGCCCGTGAAGTCCTGCACGCCACCGAGCAGGGTCAGCTGCCGGGTCCCGGCACTGTCGAGCGGGACGTCGAAGGCGGCGCCGGCGAACGTGTGGTACAGCCCCTCCCCCCGCACTCCGCGCGGCGTCTCGAGGCGGTCCCGCTCGATGAAGTACTCCTGCCGGACTCCCTCCTCCCGGACGGCGGAGACGCTTCCGACCACCGTCCGGCCATCGGTGCCGACCAGGCCCTTGACGTCGAAGTACCCGTCGTCCGCGAACGCCAGGTAGATCCGCCTGTCGTCCCAGCTATCCCCACCCAGGGGACGGATCCGGACCGCTTCCGCCACCACACCCCGGTAACTGGATGGGCTGCGGTACCCGAACAGCATGCCGGCCGAGACCTTCGCCACTGTCGTACCGTCGGCGTCGTCCGAAACGAATGCGCTGGTTCGCAGCGCGGGTTCTTCGGCATGTGCGGCGGCGGACAGCATCTGCGCGGACGACAGGGCTGCGAGCATGGCCGTGCTTTTCAGGACCCGGCTCATTTGGTTCCCCAGCGTTTGCGCAGGCCGAGCAACTCGGATGCATAGCCCCACACGCAGACCGGCTGCAGGATCATCGTATAGACGAACACGTAGAGCAGGAAGCCTTTGACATTGCGCCTTACGCTGAGGTCCTGTCGTTTGAACATCTGGCGCTGCACGCTGAAGATCACGAGATTCCAGAGAACCGCGAGCGGCAGGACGAGCAGCGTCATCGGGCCGGCGATGTAGAAGAGCCCGAACAGCGCGAGGAGCAGGCCGGGCAGGAACGCAAAGGTATAGACCAGGTCGAGCGGCAGGAAGAATACGTTCCACCAGACGAAGAGTGTGGACATCCGGGGCTTCAGCAGCAGGCGCGGATGCGTCTTGAACGCTTCCAGCAGGCCGCGCGACCAGCGCTGGCGCTGCCGCGCGAACTGCCGGAGCGTGTCGGGAACGTTCGTGAACGCCACCGCGTCCTCGCAGTAGCCGATCCGGTAGCCCTTCTCGAGAAGCGCCCAGGAGACGACGATGTCCTCGCCCACGCACTCGGGCCACCCGCCCACGGCGCGAAGCGCAGCCCGGTCATAGAGCGAGAACGCGCCCTGGGCGACCAGGGTCCCGTGATACATGCTCTGCATGCGCTTTACGGCCGCGATGCCGTGGAAGTAGTCCCACTCCTGCATCTGCGTGACCCAGTTCTTCCGGGAGTTGCGGGCAAGCACGCACCCGGCCACGGCTCGCGTCTGCGGCGGATCGGCCAGGTAACGCTCCACGATGTGCGTGACGGCGTCGGCATACACCCAGGAGTCACCGTCGATCGTCAGGACGATCTCGTGGCGGCACAGCTCCAGGCCCCGGTTGAGCGCAGCCGACTTGCCCAGATTGGGGAAGCCGGAAACGACGCGGATGCCGGAGTGCCCGGGCAGCGACAGCCGGCTGATCGCGTCCTGGGCGCGCGCCACGGTCCCATCGACCGATCCGTCGTCGAGAATCAGGATCTCCATCGGGCCGGGATAGTCCTGCCGTGCCAGGCTCAGGATCGTATCGGCGATGGCCGCCTGCTCGTTGTAGCACGCGACCAGGATCGACACCGGCGGATACGTGGCCAGAGTACGCCGGCGCGGCCGGCGATCGAGCAGGATCGTCGACACGAGAAAGGCGTTCATGAAGCCGGGTACGTAGGCGATGAACGTGATGATGACCAAGGCAAGAACGGAGCCGACAACGCCCGAAAGGGCGTCGAGCCAGCGCAGCGACAGGAGCACGCTGAGCGCGGTCCACGTCAAGCCGATGGCGATCGAGATCGCGTACTTCACCGACACGGCGAAATAACGGCCACCGCGGGCGCGATCGCTGCTGCCCCGTTGCGGGGGCGGAAGGGCCGATGTCACCGGCGTGTGCGCGTCCGACGCCTTCCCTGCGGGCGCAACAGGGGTCAGCACGTCATCAGGACTCACGTGTCCGCCAGGCGATGAGGATGGCTCCTGACCGGGGAACCTGCGGCAAATTTTGGTAATTCCTAGCCTTTCCGGACCAATGTGGGACGCAATTCCTGGATGGAAGTCTGCCTCAAGAGCTTGAAAAGTAAGGGCTTCAGGTCTTCGGTCCGGTGGTTGAACCGGTAGCAGACTTCG
>JBMOOW010000108.1:0-5002 GCA_049323195.1 Pseudomonadota bacterium
TGGACAAACTCACGTTGCCGCGCTGCCGTGGCAAGCAATGCTCAACTACCGAAAATTGCTCTGCAGTAATCTCCATGCGCGAAGTATCGCGCATGGATCAAATAGTGTGAACACGCCCTAGTCGCCCGCCGCGGCCCCGGCTTGCGCGGGCTGCACCGCGAGGTCGCCCAGGATCTTCATCAGCGAGCGCCCGTTGCGCTGGCCCTGGTCGCCATTGTTGTTGTTGAAGACCACGTGCAGCTCGCCGACCTCGCGCGCGAGCCGGCAGATGGGCCGGGCCACCTCGCGCAGTTCGTCCTCGCTGTAGTCGTAGTCGAAGCGCTCGCTGGCGGCCTTCAGGCCGCGCGCGTTCCAGGTCTCGTGGTTGCGCCCGTGCATGCGCACGATGGCAAGGCGCTCGGATGCGGTTCGCCAGACCGCCGGGATCGAACGCGCGCCCACCTGCGGCTCGTCCACTACGACGTGCGCGACGCCGAGGTCGCGCTCCATGGCGAGCGTGCGCTCGTCGTGCTCGCCGTCGAACCAGCTGCGGTTGCGGAACTCGAAGGCGAGCTGGTAGCCCGGCAGCCGGCCCGCGCATTCCTCGAGGTGGCGCTTCCAGTCCGGCGAGGGCACCACCCAGGGCGCGAACTGGAAATGCAGCGCACGCAGGCGCCCGGCCTCGTGCAGCGGCCGCACCCCCCGTTCGTAGCGCGCCCACAGCTCCTCGCGCAGCTCGTCGGGCACGTCCTTGTAGTAGATCGTCCTCTTCTCGCGGAAATGCGCCGACAACGCCTCCTGCACGTCGCGCGGCAGCGCGGCGGCCGGCGTCTGGTGCCCGGTGAACAACCGGAAGGCCTTGACGTTCCAGGCGAAGTCCTCGGGCGTGCGCTGCACCCACAGGCGCGAATTGGCCTCGCTGGGCAGCGCGTAGTAGCTGGAGTCGACCTCGACCAGCGGGAACCGGCTCGCGTAGTAGCGCAGGCGCGACTCGGCGGTGTTCACGCCCTTGGGATAGAAGCGCCCGGACTTGATGAGGCTGGGATCGGTCCAGCCCGCGGTCCCGATCAGGATGGCCATGGGACAACGGTACACGGCGGCGCGTGCATGCCCGTGATGCCGCGGCCCGCCGCTACGGCCGCCTCACCAGTCGCGGGCGTATAGTCGGGCCATGGGCACGATTCCGGATCCCGACGCGATCGCGCAGGCGCGCGAGGACTGCCTGCAACGCATCCGGCGTGGCGAGCCGGCGGAGGCGGTGCTGCACGCGCTGGCCTGCGCGATCGACCGCATCGTGGGCGACGGCGGGGCCGCGAGCATCCTGTTCCTCGACGAGCGCGGGCGCCTTCGCAGTGCCGCCTCGCCACGGCTGCCGCCCGACTACCTGGCTGCCATCGACGGGCTCGCGCCCGACCCGGGCGTGGGCACCTGTGCCGCGGCCGCGGCGACGGGCGAGGAAGTGATCACCCCGAGCTTCGTGGCATGCGGGCGCTGGCGGGAGCTCGGCCGCCTGCCGCTGGCGCTCGGGTACGTGGGCGCCTGGAGCCATCCGATCCGCTCGCTGGTGGACCAGCGCGTGCTGGGCACCTTCGGCGTCTACCATCGCGACGTGCGCGAGCCGACCGAGCTCGAGCGGGCCGCGGTGCGCCAGCTCGCACCGGTGGCCGCACGCGTGCTCGAGTGCCAGGCGGGCACAGCGGCCTGACCGGCTTGCGCGCCGTGCACGCAGTCGGACGCGGGCCACAGCCGGAGGGTATGGATCCGCGCCTGCGCGCCGTACGTCTCTTCGTGTCAGGCTTCGGTCGAAGCAATCAAGGAGTGTGAAGTGGGAAGCATTACGGTCGTCGGCTACTTCGTACTGATGCTTTCGCTACTGGTGCTGTTCGTGCTGCTGGCGATCCGGTTCGTGCGCGCGCATGAACGCGGTGCCGCGGCGCTGGAGCAGATAGCACGCAAGCTCGACGGTCCTCGGCCGGAGTCCCGGACCGACATCTGACCAGCTGTGCGAGCCGACGCCGCGTCGCGGCGCGGGGTAACCCAGGTGTTCGGCCGCGCCGATGGCCTTGCGTCCAGGCCGCGCGGACCGGTCAGCGTGGCGGCAGCACCCAGCCCGGCCGGGGGTAGTGGCAGGTGTAGCCGCCGGGGTAGCGCTGCAGGTAGTCCTGGTGCTCGGGCTCGGCCTCCCAGAAGTCGCCGGCCGGCGCCACTTCGGTCACCACGCGGCCCGGCCACAGGCCCGAGGCATCGACGTCGGCGATGGTGTCCTGCGCGATGCGCTTCTGCTCGTCGCTGGTGTAGTAGATGGCCGAGCGGTAGGACGGCCCGCGGTCGTTGCCCTGGCGGTCGGGCGTGGTCGGGTCGTGGATCTGGAAGAAGAACTCCAGCAGGCGCCGGTAGCTCAGCTTCGCCGGGTCGAACACCACCTCGATCGCCTCGGCATGCGTGCCGTGATCGCGGTAGGTGGCATGGGGCACGTCGCCGCCGCTGTAGCCCACGCGCGTGGACATCACGCCGTCGAGGCGGCGGATCAGCTCCTGCATGCCCCAGAAACAGCCACCCGCCAGCACCGCGCGTTCGGTGCTCATCGCGGCGCCTCCACCTGGTCCAGGTACGCGCCGTAGCCTTCGCGCGCCATGTCGTCGCGATGGACGAAGCGCAGCGCGGCCGAATTGATGCAGTAGCGCAGGCCGCCACGGTCGCGCGGGCCGTCGGGGAAGACGTGGCCGAGGTGGCTGTCGCCATGCGCGGAGCGCAGCTCGATGCGGTGCATGCCATGCGAGCGGTCCTCGCGCTCCTTCACGTGCGCGGGCTCGATGGGCCGGGTGAAGCTCGGCCAGCCGCAGCCGGATTCGTACTTGTCGGTGGAGGCGAACAGCGGCTCGCCGGAGACCACGTCGACATAGATGCCGGGCTGCCTGTTGTGCAGGTGCTCGCCGGTGCCGGGCGCCTCGGTGCCGCTTTCCTGGGTGATGCGGTACTGCTCGGGCGTGAGCCGGGCGATCGCGTCCGGGTCCTTGCGGTAGGGGCTCATGGGCGCCTCGTGCATGCGGGGAACGGATGAGATGAGGCTGCCACGGGCGATCTCAACGGCGTGCCTGCACCGCCGGCGCCGCGCATGAAAAAGGGCCGACCTGCACGGCCGGCCTTCCTCCCAGGGCGGGAGCGGGGGTTCAGTCCTGCGGCGAAACGCCCAGGTAGGCGCCGGCCATGCGCATGGTGGCCCAGACGTTGTTCGGGTCCTTCTTCACCGAGCGGTCGAACCAGGCCTCGGCGGTGGCGCGGTCGCCATTGAGCAGGTAGTAGGCGCCGATCTCGGCGGCTTCCTTCTCGTCGTAGTCGTCCATGGCGAGGAAGCGCTCGAACAGCGGCCTGGCGCGCGCGAACTCGCGGTGCTCCACGTACTGCCGCGCCACGCGCATGACGTCGCCGGCATCGTGCTCCTTCATCGTCAGCATGCGTTCGAGCAGCGGCCGCGCCTTGGCCCATTCCTTCGCTTCCATGTAGACCTGCGCGATGCGGTAGACATCGCTGGTCTTCTCGGTGCGGCCGAGCAGCTCGTTGAACAGCGCCTCCCCCTCGGCCTTGCGTCCGCCCAGGTAAAGCACACGGCCGATGCCGATGGCTTCCCAGCTGCCGCCCTCGGTCTGCGTGCGCGCGGCGTCCAGCAGCGCGGTGGCCGCCTGCTGGGGCGCCTGGCCGGCGTACATGCTGGTGGCGGTGCGCACCGGCTTGGTCTTCGGCGCCGCGGCGCAGGTGCCGGCCATGCCGACGAGCGCCAGCGCGAGGCCGGCGGCGATCCAGTTCGACTTCATGCGTTTCCCTCTTCCTTGCGTATGTGCGGGGCGATGGACGCCACGTGGCCGCGCCGCCTCCCCGTCGCGGCGCGGTCCGATGCTAGCAGCGACGGGCAACGACTTCGCACCGGCCTCACATTCGCCCCGCGCGGGCCCCACCTCGCGCGGGCAGGCTGCACCCATGGCCCAGCGGGCCGTATTCCGATGCCGATGCGAGGTACGACGATGAACCCGAGCCGATCCGCCGACCCTTGGCGCCACGGCCGCCTGCGCAAGCTCATGTGGGGCGCGGCCGCCGCGCTGCTGCTGGCGCCGGCAGTCGCCATGCGCTTCACCGCCGAAGTGCAATGGACCGCGATGGACTTCGTCTTCATGGGCCTGCTGCTCGCCGCGGCGGGCGCGGCCATGGAGGTGGGCATGCGCCTGGCCGGCGACGGCTTCCACCGTGCCGGCATCGCCTGCGCAGTCGGCGGCGGCTTCCTGCTGGTGTGGGCGAACGCGGCGGTGGGGCTGGTCGGCCGCGAGGGCGATGCCTTCAACCTGCTCTACCTCGGGGTGATCGGTGTCGCCCTGGTCGGCGCGATCCTCGCGCGCCTGCTCGCGGCCGGCATGGCCCGCGCGATGGCGGCCGCGCTCGCGGTGCACGTCGCCATCGGCGTGGCCGCGCTCGCCACGGGCCGCGGCCACGGCGTGGCCGAGGTCGCCGGCGTGACGGGCGTATTCGCCCTGCCCTGGCTGCTGGCCTGGGCGCTGTTCCGCACGTCTGCGAAGCAGCAGCACGTGCCGGCGGCGGAACCGGGACAGGTCGATGCACGGGCGCGGCGCATCCGGCTGCAGGCGTGGGCCGCGACAGCGGTGCTGGCCGCGGGCGCCGGGCTGCTGGCGCTGATGGTCGCCACCGAAGGCGAGCCGGGCGCGCTGCCGCTGCTGATAGTGCTGGCGGGCCTGGGCGGGCTGCTGGATGCGTGGCGGCGCTGGCGCGCTCGATAGCGGCGTGGACGGGCTGCACAGGTCATGGCGGGCGCGTCCGCTGGCCCGAAAATTCCTCGCAGGCTGACAGGCACGGCACGACACAGCAGGTGACCGCCACCGCCTCGTAGCGCGCTCAGCGGCGACGGGTGGACTTGCGCGCGCCCGTTCGCGACGCGGACTTCTTCGCCGTTGCCTTGCGCGCGCCGGCCTTCTTCGTCGAGGCCTTGCGTGCCCCGCCCTTCGTCGTCGCGGTCTTG
>JBMOOW010000109.1:0-4983 GCA_049323195.1 Pseudomonadota bacterium
CTACCGCTTCAACCGCCGCTTCGACATGGCGGCAATGGTGCCGCGCCTGCTCTATGTCGCGGTCCGTACGCCGCCGCTGCCCTACCGGCTCGTAACGCTGGATGCGTAATGTGGGGAATCAGGAGGGCGGAAATGCGGATCTTCAGACGGGGCTTCGGGGCGGACATGGCGGGCTCCAGGTAGGGATGCGCGTGGCGTCCCGGCCTTTGTCCTCCATCCGGGCGCCGCCTCCTATCCGGTCTTCGCCCCAGCCGGCACAGGGGGAAACACCCACGCCGCCACAGGTGCCACTGCCGATGGACTCGGGCCCGCGGACGTGGCAGCTTGGCAACCGTGCCATCCCAACGCCGCCTTCACGCGGCCGCACCTAGCGTCGCCCAATCACGGCGCCTGCACGCACGGAGTCACGCCATGCCCGCTTCCCTCGTTCGCTGGTTCGCCGCCGCGATGCTCCTGCTCGCCGCACCCCTGGCCGCCGCCCAGAGCACGCTGCCCGTGCGCGTGTCCGTGGAGGGCAATACCGCATATATCGACGTGGGCGCCTTGGGCGCCGAGGTCGCGGACGTGACGCTCACCTTCCAGGACGCCGACGGGCTCACCCCGCAGGCGCTGGGCGTGAGCGCGCAGCTGGTCTCGCTGAGCGATCCGGCACTGCTCGCACGGCTTCCGGGCCCGCTCACGCAGCTGCAGGGCGCCTTCCCGCTGTTGCTCACGATCGAGCCGCCGCCGGGCACGCTCTCGTTCAAGGGCCTGGTGCAGGTGGAAGTGCATACGCATGCCCTCGCCTACACCTACGGCAGCTCCTTCCGCCTGTTCAAGGCCCCGCTGGGTGGCAGCTTCCGCGACATCACCACGCAGGTCGCCCAGGGCAGCGTGCGTGCGCGCGGCACCACCGGCGGTTTCTCGCAGTTCCTCGTGCTGGCGGACCTGCGCCGGTCGGGCGATGTGGCGGCCGAGAAGCTCGACCGCCTGCAGGCACGCATCGCCCTGCTGCCCGCGGCCGAGGCGGCGCCGCTGGAGGCCGATCGCGCGGCGGCCGAGCTCGCCCTGGGCGAAGGCCGCTACGACGATGCGCTGGCCCACCTCGACGCCCTGGCCGCGCGTGTGGCCGCGCGGGCGGGCGTGGCCATCCCGCAGGTCTGGACGGCGGGTGGCGGCTCGCAGAACCACGCAGGCGAACTGCTGGCCGGCGTGGGCACGGCCAGGTTCTCGATCGCCTACCTGCGCAACTTCGGCCACTGAGCCCGCCCGCCGGCGAATCGCGCCGCGGCCGGGATGGTCGCGGCGCAGGCTAAGATGCGGCGATGCAGGCACGCCTGATCGCCTATGTTCCGGAAGGGGCCGCCATTCCGCGCATCCTTGTGCCGGGCACGCTGCTGCGCATCGGTCGCGACGAGCACAGCGACCTGCTCATTCCGCACCCCTCCGTCTCGAGACGGCATGCCGAGCTGCGCCCGCTGCCCGAGGGCGGCTGGCGCCTGGTCGACCTCGACAGCAAGAACGGCAGCTTCGTCAACGGCGCGCGCATCTCGCAGGAGTCCCTGGCCGGCAACGCATGGCTGCGCTTCGGCGACGTGCACTGCGAGTTCGGCCTGCTCGATGACGAGGCCGCCGAGGCCCAGGCCCGGCGCTGGCGCGAGCGCCGCACCCAGGCCACGGCACTCACCGCACGCATCGACGCCCTGGGCCAGCCCGAGGGCGGCGCGCCGGGCCAGGCCCTGCTCGACCACAGCCTGCGCGCGGTGGTCGAGCTGGCCCAGTGCAGCCGCGGCTTCGTGCTGGTGGTGGAGAACGGGCGCTACCGGGTCGCCTCGTCGCTGGTGCTCGACCCCGCGTTCGGCCAGGGCCGCACCTTCGATGGCAGCCACGGGGCCGTGATGCGCGCGCTCAACACCCGCGCACCGGTGGTGTTCAACGACATCGGCCAGGAGGCATGGCTCGCCGACCGCGCCTCGGTGGCCGGCGCGGGCCTGCGCACGCTGGTCGCGCTGCCGCTGCTGGACGGCCCGCGCCTGCTCGGCGCGATCTACGCCGACCGCCGCGAGGCCGGCACCCCGCTGACCACGCTCGACCTCGAACTCCTGCAGGCCTTCGCCGAACGCTGCGCGCTGTGGATCGCCGCGCGGCGCGAGGCCGACGGGGGTCCTCCTCCGCCGCCACCGGAAGCCGAGGACTGGCCCGCCCTGCTCGCCGGCCACGGCGGCACGACGCGATGACCGCGCCCACCGCCACCGGCCTCTACGCGCACATGGACCTCGCGCCCGGCACCGTGCTTGCCGGGCGCTTTCGCATCGAGGGTCTGGTGGGCGTGGGTGGCATGGGCGTGGTCTACCGCGCCACCGACGAGGCGCTGGGCATCCCGGTCGCGATCAAGCTGCTGCGCCCGGAGCTCGCGCAGCGCGCGGACGCTTTCGAGCGCTTCCGGCAGGAGCTGCTGCTCGCGCGCCAGGTGTCGAGCCCGCACGTGGTGCGCATCCACGACATCGCCCGGCACGACTTCGGCCAGGGCGACACGCGCTGGCTGATCAGCATGGACCTGATCGACGGGGAGCCGCTGGACCGGCGCCTGGATCGCGGTCCGCTGCCGGTGGACGATGCCCTGCGCATCGCCCGGCAGATCGCCCTCGGACTCGAGGCCGCCCATGCGCGGGGCGTGGTCCACCGCGACCTCAAGCCGGCCAACATCCTCATCGACGCCGCGGGCGATGCCTGCATCAGCGACTTCGGCGTGGCGCGCTCGATCGCCGGAAGCGCACGCGGCGCGACGGCCGGGATCGTGGGCACGCCCGACTACCTCTCGCCGGAGCAGGCCCGAGGCGAACCGGTCGGCCCGCGCAGCGATCTCTATGCGCTCGGCCTGATCCTGCACGAGATGCTCACCGGCGAGCGCGCCTTCGCCAGCGCCACCGCTGCCGAGGCGCTGGCGCAGCGCCTGGTGCGCACGCCGCCACTGGTCACGGACGCGCGGCCGGAGGTGCCGGTCTGGGTCGCGCGGCTGGTCGAGCGCCTGCTGCGCCCGCAGCCCTCGCACCGCCTGCCGGATGCGCGCGCGGTGGTGGAGGCCATCGACCGCCGCGCGCTGCCACGCGATCCGCTGGCGCGCCGGCGCCGCATCGCCGTCGCGGCCGCCCTGCTGGCGGTGGTCGCGCTGGTCGGGGGTGGCCTTGCATGGTGGATGCAGCGGGAGAGCACGCGGGTGGCCGCGCCCGGGCCGTCCCGGCCGCTGGACCGCCTGCTGGTCATGCCGCTGCGGGGCGAGGCCCTGCCCGAAGCGCTGCGCATCGGCCTGGACACGCAGCTGCGCGCCGCGCTCGCGCAGGCCGGGGGCACGGCCGTGGTCGACCCCGACCGGACGCTGCAGGCCCTGCGACAGGTCGGCGAGGCGGCGCCTGCGCAGGCACGCGAGGCGGCCGCCGCGAGCCGCGCGCTCGAGGTGGCCCTCGACAGCACCGGCGGGCAATGGACCGTGCGCGCGCAGCTGTCCGGCGGCGCCCGCCCGCAGGCCTGGACGGGACCGGCGTCGGGCTCGCCCGCGCATGCGCTGCAGGCCTGGACGGCGGCGCAGGACACGCACCGGCTGCTCGGCATGCGCGCGGTCGCGCTGGTCATGCCGCCGGCCGATGCGGTGGCGCGGCTCGGCGAGGCCGAGGCGGCACGGCGCGCCAACCGCTACGACCTCGCGTACGAGCGCCTGCAGGCGGCGCAGGCGGCCGGTACGCGCGATGCCGTCGGCTGGCTGCTGCTCGCGGACGTCGCACAGGCGATCGGCGAGCGCGAACAGGCCCTGCAGGCGATCGAGCAGGCCCGACGCGCCGCCGTGCCCGGCGCGGGCCACATCGCCCATCGCCTGCAGGCCGAACAGGCCCTGCTCGAGGGCGATGCGAGCGCCGCCGCGGCCCAATGGCGGGCCCTGCTGGCACTGCAGCCGGAGGACACCTTCGCCGAGCTGCAGCTCGCCCGGGCCCAGGGCGCCGGGGGCGACTACGACGCCGCCATCGCGACGCTGCAGCACCTCACGGCACGGGATGCGCAGGACGCGCGGGCCTGGTTCGAGCTCGGCAAGTTCTCCATCCTGCGCGGCGAGGCGCGGCCCGCGGTGGAGGACCATCTCGTCCGCGCGCTGGTGCTTTCCAAGCGCAGCCGGAACACCTACCTCGAGGCCGAGGTCGCGAACGCCCTGGGCATCGGCTACGGGCGCCTGGGCCAGACCGCCGATGCCGAGGAGCAGTACCGGCGCGCCGTCGCCCTGCGCCGCGCGGTCGGCAATCGACGCGGGGTGGCCACCAGCCTGCGCAACCTCGCCAACCTGCTGGGCCAGCGCCGCGCCTTCCATGAGGCCGCCGGCGCCCTGGCCGAGGCGCGGGCGCTGTATGTCGAGCTCGACGACCGCGCCGGCCTGGCAGGCGTGGACAACGAGCGCGGGCTACTGGCCGAGGAGCGGGGCGACTACCGCGCCGCCCTCGACGCCTACCGCCTCGCGCTGCAGGGCTACGAGCGCGCGGGCGATCCGCACGGCACCGCCGAGGCGCTCAATGCGATGGGCTTCGCGCACTACCAGCTGGGCGACTACTCCGACGCCCAGGCCTACTGGCTGCGCGCCGCCGATGGCTTCCGGGCACTGGGTTCGCACACCGGCGTGATCCGCACCGGCCAGAACCTGGGCCTGCTGGCCGCCGCGCGCGGGCGCTGGGACGAGGCCCGCCGCCGCCAGGAGGACGCGCTCGCCCAGGCCGCACGCCAGCAGATGGCCGAGGAGGCCGCGGTCAGCCATCGCAACCTCGCCGAACTCGCGCTGCTGCGTGGCGACGTGGCCGTCGCCCTGCGCGAGGCCGATCGCGCGCAGGCGCTGTTCCGCGACCGCGAGGACCTGCGCGGCAGCGTCGATGCGCGGCTGCTGCGCGTCGAGGCGCTGGCCGCCGCGGGCGATTCCGCCGCAGCGACGAAGGCGCTGGACGAGCTGCGCGGGGATCTGGGCGCGGCCTC
>JBMOOW010000110.1:0-4957 GCA_049323195.1 Pseudomonadota bacterium
ATGCTGCCGAACCCGGGTGCGCTGCGCTTACCCGGGCTACGTTTTGCGAGGATGCCCCGGGGCGATGCGCTTATCCGCGCCGCGGGGTGTCAGCTGCGTTTTGCGCGGGCGAACGCGTCCGCCAGTGCGTTGTTGGCGGGTGCCGGCTGCGGCTTGGCCGCGTTGCGGGGAGCACCGTCGCGTGGGCCGCGCGACGGGCGGTCGCCGCGTTGCGGGGCCGCATCGCGATCGCCGCGTGGCGCACGCGGTGCGGCATCGTCCAGGCGGCAGGACAGGCCGATGCGCTTGCGCGCCACGTCCACCTCCATCACCCGCACCTTGACGATGTCGCCCACCTTGACCACGTCGCGCGGGTCCTTCACGTAGGTGCTCGAGAGTGCGGAGATGTGCACCAGGCCGTCCTGGTGCACGCCGATGTCCACGAAGGCGCCGAACGCGGCCACGTTGGTCACCACGCCCTCGAGCACCATGCCGGCGCGCAGGTCCTTGATGTCCTCGACGCCGTCGGCGAAGCGCGCGGCCTTGAACTCCGGGCGCGGGTCGCGGCCGGGCTTCTCGAGTTCGCGGAGGATGTCGCGCACCGTGGGCACGCCGAAACGCTCGTCGACGAACTGGTCGGGCTTGAGGCCGCGCAGGAACGATGCGTCGCCGATCAGCGCGCGGATGGGCCTGCCGGTCGCGGAGACGATGCGCTCGACCACCGGGTAGGCCTCGGGATGCACGGCGCTGGCGTCCAGCGGCTGGTCGCCGTCGTCGATGCGCAGGAAGCCGGCGCACTGTTCGAAGGTCTTCTCGCCCAGCCGCGGCACCTGCAGCAGCTCGCGGCGCGACCTGAAGGCGCCGTTGGCGTCGCGGTGGCGCACGATGTTCTCGGCGACCGTCGCGCTCAGCCCCGAAACGCGGGCGAGCAGGGCGGCCGAGGCCGTGTTGACGTGCACGCCGACGGCGTTCACGCAGTCTTCGACTTTCGCGTCCAGCGCGCGGGCGAGCTTGTACTGGTCGACGTCGTGCTGGTACTGGCCCACGCCGATGGCCTTGGGCTCGATCTTGACCAGCTCGGCCAGCGGATCCTGCAGGCGGCGCGCGATGGAGACGGCGCCGCGCAGCGAGACGTCGAGGTCGGGGAACTCGCGGGCGGCCAGCTCGGAAGCCGAATACACGGATGCGCCGGCCTCGCTGACCACGATCTTGGTGAGCCTGAGCTCGGGCGTGAGCCGGATGAGATCGGCCGCGAGCCTGTCGGTCTCGCGGGATGCCGTGCCGTTGCCGATCGCGATCAGCTCGACGCCGTGCTGCGTGCACAGGCGCCGCAGCGTGGCGAGCGAGGCGTCCCACTGGCGGCGCGGCTCGTGGGGATAGATGGTGTCGGTGGCGACCAGCTTGCCGGTGCGGTCCACGACGGCGACCTTGACGCCGGTGCGCAGGCCGGGGTCAAGGCCGAGCACGGCGCGCGGGCCGGCGGGGGCGGACAGCAGCAGGTCCTTGAGGTTGTCGCCGAAGACGTTGATGGCCTCGGCTTCGGCACGCTCGCGGGCCTGCGCGATGAGGTCGAGCATCAGGTGCAGGTGGAGCTTGGCCTTCCAGGTCAGGCGTGCGCAGTCCATGAGCCAGGCGTCGGCAGGACGACCGTCGTTGCGGATGCCGGCATGCCGGGCGACGCGGCCGATGGCGAGCACGTGGCCGGCCTCCGCGTCGGTGCCGGGGTCGAGGTCGAGCTGCAGGAACTCCTCGCGGCGGCCGCGCAGCAGGGCGAGCATGCGGTGCGAGGGGATCTTCGCGATCGGCTCGGCGTGGTCGAAGTAATCGCGGTATTTCGCACCATCGTTCTCCTTGCCCTCGATGACCTTCGAGCGGATGACGCCGACCTGCGACAGCCAGTCGCGCAGCTCGCCGACCAGCGTGGCGTCCTCGCCCCAGCGCTCCATCAGGATCGCGCGGGCACCGTCGAGCGCGGCCTTGGCGTCGGCGATCCCGCGTTCGCTGTCGACATAGCCGGAGGCGGTGGCCTCCGGCGACAGCATCGGGTCGGCCAGCAGCGCATCGGCCAAGGGCTCCAGCCCCGCTTCGCGCGCGATCTGCGCACGCGTGCGGCGCTTGGGCTTGTAGGGCAGGTAGAGATCTTCCAGCCGCGCCTTGCTGTCGGCGGCGAGGATGTCGGCGCGCAGCTCGTCGGTGAGCTTGCCCTGCTCCTCGATGCTGGCGATCACCTGCGCGCGGCGGTCCTCGAGCTCGCGCAGGTAGCCCAGGCGCGTTTCCAGCTCGCGCAGCTGCGTGTCGTCGAGCCCTCCCGTGACCTCCTTGCGGTAGCGCGCGATGAACGGGACGGTGGCGCCTTCGTCCAGCAGGCCGACGGCGGCGGCGACCTGTGCGGGCGTGGCGCGGATTTCCTCGGCGATGCGGCGGGCGATGTGCTGCGCGGTGCTGCGGTCCTGCATGGCGGCTCGAACGGGTTCGGGCCGGCGATTGTGGCCGCGCCGATGCGGGGCGTCACCGTTGACAGGGCAGGCGGGCCTCGCACACGCCCGCCGTCGCCCGGGGTAGCCCGGGGTAGCTGGGTAAGCGAAGCGCACCCGGGTTATCCGGCAGTCGCAACCGGGTGCGCTGCGCTTACCCGGGCTACGAGGGCCGCGTGGGCCGTGCCGGGCCGCGGGCCCGCTCAGCGCGGCGGTTCGATGCGCAGCAGCGCGCCTTCGGGCTCGTCGGTCACCACGTACAGGTTCCCGTCCGCCCCGACCCGCACGTCGCGGATGCGTTCCCCGCGATCCTCCAGCAGCCGTTCCTCGCCCGTGACGCGGTCGCCATCCAGCGACAGGCGGATCAGTGCCCGGCCCGACAGCGCGCCCAGGAACAGCGAATCGTTCCACTTCGACTGCGGCCGGCCGGTGTAGAACGCCATGCCCGACAGGGCGGGCGACTTCTCCCAGACATGGTGCGGCGCCTCCATGCCCGGCGCGGTCTCGCCGACGGCTTCCGGAATCTTCAGCCCGCTGTAGTTGATGCCATGCGTGACGATGGGCCAACCATAGTTCCGACCGGGCTGCGGCAGGTTGATCTCGTCCCCGCCGCGCGGGCCATGCTCGGCCTCCCAGAGCTTTCCCGTGCGTGGATCCACCGCCAGCGACTGGCTGTTGCGATGGCCGTAACTCCAGATTTCCGGCCGCGCACCCGGTCGTCCGACGAAGGGGTTGTCGGCGGGCACGCTGCCGTCGAGATTCAGGCGCACCAGCTTGCCCTGCAGCATGTCGAGCTTCTGCGCGGTGGGGCGATCGTTGCGTTCCCCCTGGCTGATGAAAACGTGGCCGGCCCCGTCGAACGCGATGCGCGAGCCGAAATGGTTGGGCCCCTCGAGCTTGGGCTGCTGCTGGTAGATGCGGCGGAAGCCGTCGATGCGGTCGGCACCCAGCGTGCCGTAGCCGACCGCCGTGCCCGCGGTGTCGCCGGGGCCGGGCTCGGCATAACTCAGCCAGATGCGGCGGTTGCTGGCGAAGGCCGGGTCGAGGACGACGTCGAGCAGCCCACCCTGGCCTTCGGCGAAGACCGCGGGGACGCCGGCCAGCGGTGCCGAGATCGTCCCGTCGGCGCCGACGCGGCGCAGCCGGCCGGCACGTTCGGTGACCAGGAAGCCGCCATCCGGGAGCGGCGCCACCGCCCAGGGATGCTCGAGCCCGCGTGCGAGGGTCGTCACGCGCATGGCGCCGGCCTTCGTGGCCACGCTTTCGGCTGCGGCGGGGCCGGCCTGGGCGGCCGCGTCCGGCGCGGATGCGGGACGATCGCAGGCCGACAGCGCGAACGCGATTGCCATGACGACCAGGCGGGTGTGCGTGCGGTGCATGGGAGTTTCCTCGCAGGGCGGCGGCCCGGCATCGTAGTCCAACGCGGTCCCGGCACGGCGCAGGCCGCGCCGCTTCGCGGCTCCGCGCGCCGTCGTGCATGGCCTCGATCCTGCCGACGCCGATGTTCCCGTCCGCCGTGGGGTGGTAGCGCACGAAATCCTGGAACACGACCCCGGCGTTGCCTCGCAGGTCGTCGAGGTCGTGATCGCGCAGGTCGCGCCCGTCGAGCAGGATGCGGCCCTCGTCAGGGTCGTACAGGCGCGCGGGCAGCTTGACCAGCGTGGTCTTGCCCGCGCCGTTCTCGCCGGCGCGGGCGAGCACCTCGCCCGCGCGCAGTTCGAAGGACGCGCCGCCCAGCGCCCGGCGCTCGACGCCGGGATACGGAAGCCGACGTTGTCGAACACGGGGTCGAGCGTGGCGACAGGCTCCATGAGGCGGACGCTGGCGGCGTTCGTGAACAGCTCCGGGAGCAGCGAGTCCGCGTAGCTGAAGGCCCGCCCGAGCAGGTCCGAGAGCACGGCGAGCCCGAACTCGAGCGCGATCAGGCCGGTCAGGCCGTCCAGCTGGCCGCTGCGCCAGAGCGAGGGCAGGTCGTCGCCCGGCGCCGGCCCGACCAGCCGAACGGCCTCGTCGATGATGAGCTTGCCGACGTGGAGCGTGACCACCGGCAGCGGCGCACGCGCCAGGCGCAGGCCGGGCCTGGCCGTCGTCAGCCCCGGGGTTGGCCGCCCGGATCCGCCCAGGAAGGGCGGGAGGTTTCGCAGCGCATCGAAGCGCTCGCGCGGGCCGGGCTGCGCGCGGGCGAAGGCGGTCGGCGGCATGCGGCATTCCGGGCGGCGGCGATGCAGGCGGCCGGTGAAGCGGCAGGCCGGCCCCGAGATGGAGCCGGCTGCACAGATTCTTGCCGCGCCGCCTCCGCACAATGGCGTGGCCGCCCATCCGGCGGCCGATGCGACCCCGGTTACCTGCACCGCGGGTCGCGCGGACTTCCATGACACGACCTGATTCCCCACCTGTCGCATCCCATGATACGCGGCCATTCCATGCTGACCCCACCTGACAAGGAGGGGTGTGGTCATGGCCAAGAACATGGTGCAGTTCCAGGCGGGGCTCAGCCTGCCGGC
>JBMOOW010000111.1:0-4794 GCA_049323195.1 Pseudomonadota bacterium
TGGCCGAAGTCTGCTACCGGTTCAACCACCGGACCGAAGACCTGAAGCCCTTACTTTTCAAGCTCTTGAGGCAGACTTCCATCCAGGAATTGCGTCCCACATTGGTCCGGAAAGGCTAGGAATTACCGAGGTTAAAAGCCCAGGCAGCATCAAAATCACGTGCGATGATCAACGAACCGAGAACGGCTTCCGCATGAGAAGCCGTCGCCAGACCTTTGCCTCTCAGTTGCAGGTAGGCTCTCTCCACTTCCTTCGCTATACGTGAGTCGTGCGTGTAGAAGGCGGCAATCTCGGCCGCCTTGAACCAGTCCAGGAGCGCATCTGAATCTAATGCGGCGCCAGGAACGTGGTGCTTCCAGTAACGTTCGCGAACCAAAGCAGCACGCGTACCGTGGTTCACGCCTTCAAGCGCGCCAACAAGCTTGATGAGCTCTGCCGAACCCTCTTTGCCGAAGGCGCGCGAGGAGAGGAGCATCGCAAAAACCAGCAGCAGGGCCCACTGCACAAAGCGGAACTGTGGGCGCGCATGACACCCACAGTTCGGCTCCATTTGCGTCAGCAATTTGCCGTGCATGCCATGCTGATCGAGTACGAGCAGGTCGCGCGTGCCTGGCAACGGTAGTCCTTCAGGAAGTCGTCCTGACGACCGTCGGAGTCCCAGTAATCCATCGCGCCCACATGCCCGTTACCCATCATCTTGCCCGTGCCCGACTGCAAGCCGAAGAGACCTAGAATCCGATACACATCATCAGCATTCAAACCTGCGAGTGCACTGTATTCAAACTCTACGAGCCCCTTGTCATTGAACTTCAGGCTGCGCAAGAAACGCTGCCTGTCGGGCGCGGGCAGAACCTTGAGCGGTGACAGCTGAGGCGATGAGGGTGCGAGGTGTGCCCGCAGGTCGCCCAGCGACCGGGTCGGGGCAAGACGCCTGGCGACTTCCCGTGAAGCCAGCGTATCCCTGATGAGCGCCGAACTAAGATCGTCGGATGCGTACGCGGCAGGACCACGTGAAGAAGCGAGTATTGCGACTGCGCGTCCAATTGCGACGGCAGTTTTCATTTAAGACTCCTTTCAAATGACTGCTCCCGCGCGAGGCAGTGTTGCCTCGCATCGCTTGTATAGGTGCATACTCGCGGGCTTGTCAAGGCCTCGCCGGGTCATGGCGGACACTATGCAGTCGCGATCACAGCGCCTGGCAGCCCCCGGCACGATCGATAATGGGGGGATGTCGACACCCGAAACGCGCCGCGCCTTCCTGCAGATCCACGTCTGCGTCGTCCTCTGGGGCTTCACCGCCATCCTGGGCAAGCTGATCACGCTGCCCGCGCTGCCGCTGGTGTGGTGGCGCATGCTGATCGTGGTCGCGGTGCTGGCGCTGGTTCCCTCGGTCTGGCGTGCGCTGCGCGCGATGCCGGCACGGCTGGTGCTGGCGTACTCGGGCATCGGCGTGCTCGTGGCCCTGCACTGGCTCACGTTCTATGCATCGATCAAGCTCTCGAACGCCTCGGTGGGCGCGACCTTCATCGCGCTGGGCACCGTCTTCACCGCACTTGTCGAGCCCTGGCTCGCGCGCACGCGGTTCCAGCCGCGCGACCTCATCCTGGGCATCGCCGTGCTGCCGGGCGTGGCGCTGGTGGTGGGCGGCGTGCCCGAGGGCATGCGCGCGGGCATGGCGATGGGCACGCTCTCGGCGCTGCTGGTGGCCCTGTTCGGCTCGCTCAACAAGCGTTTCGTGGAGCACGGCGACGCGCTCACGGTCACCGCGATCGAACTGGGTGCGGGCACGCTGGCGCTGACGTTGCTCGCGCCCGCGCTCGCGCTGCTGTGGCCGGGCGAAGGCCTGTCGTTCGAGCTGCCCTCCCTCCGCGACAGCCTGTACCTGCTCGCCCTCGCGCTGGGCTGCACGCTGCTTCCGTATGCGCTGTCGCTGGTGGCGCTGCGTCACATGAGCGCGTTCGCGGCGCAGCTTGCGGTGAACCTCGAACCGGTCTACGCGATCGTGCTCGCGATCCTGCTGCTGGGGGAGCAGCGCGAGCTGTCGGTGCAGTTCTACGCCGGCGTGGCGATCATCCTGGGCGCCGTGCTGGCGTATCCGCTGCTGCACAGGCTAAGGCGCTTCGACCACCCGGAAATGCTGGCCGCATCCGAGTCCAAGGGCATGGTCGACTGACCCACGCAGCGCCGGGCGCCTTGCGCCCTAGCGCTTCCTCCCCGGACCCTTCGGCTCACCGTCGCGCCGGAACGCGGGCGGATAGTAGAAGTTGAGCGTCTTCAGCGGCGTGTCGCCGGTGTTGCGCACCTCGTGGCGCTCGCCCTTCTCGATGACGAGGAGGCGACCGGGCTCCAGGGGAATGCGGCGCTTGCGGCCGGCCGTCTCGACGATGGCGACGCCGCGGCCATCGACGACGTAGAGCCACTGGTCGGCACCGCGATGGCGGTTGTCCTCGCCGCCCTCGCTGTCGCCCGGTGCCAGCACCATCTCGGCGCACTGCGCGCGCCGCACCTCGAAGGCCACGCGGAACCCTTCGCCGAACCGCAGTTTCCTGTGCCGCATGCGCCACCTCCGCGCGCAAGGCTGGCATGCAGGGCGTCGAGCCCCCATGAGAGGGCGACCGCGGCGCGCACCGGTGGAGCATCGCCGGACCTGCTCCGCCCGCAGGGATCCCTCCACCCGGCGCAGCTCCAGCGGGGGCTGCCGGCGTCAGCCCGGCTGGCCCTCGAAGCTCATATGGCAGATGTTGAGCTTGTTGCCATCCAGGTCGCGGAAGTAGGCGGCATAGAAGCCCGGGAAGCGCTCGCCCGGCGCGCCCTCGTCCGTACCGCCCAGCTCGAGCGCCTTCGCGTACAGCGCGTCGACCTGCGCGCGGTCCTTCGCCTCCAGCGCGACCATCGTGCCGTTGCCCGCCGTCGCCGGCTCCTTGTTGAAGGGCACGGTGATGCCCAGGCCCGCGCCTTCCTTCGAATTGCCGTAGGCGATGTAGTAGCCGGCTTCCTCCATCATGCGCTTGCCGCCGATCACCGCCAGCAGCTCGTCGTAGAAACGCGCGGCGCGGTCGAGATCGTTGGTGCCGAGGGTGGTGTAGGCGATCATCCTGGTGACTCCGCTGGGAATGCCGCGATGGTAGGCGGCACGGCCGGACCGTGCACGGCCCCGCAGACAGGGCCGCACGCGGCGACTATCCTCGCCCTGCTTCGAACCGGGGGATCGAATGAACGCCAATACCCAGCACGACATCGCCAAGCTCGTCCTGCGCGTCACGCTCGGCCTGCTGGTGCTCCTGCATGGCCTGGCCAAGCTCAACGGCGGCATGGCCGGCATCGTCGGCATGGTGGAAGCGCGCGGCTTCCCCGGCGCACTGGGCTACGGCGTGCTGCTGGGCGAGGTGGTCGGCCCGCTGATGCTGATCGCAGGCTTCCATGCGCGCATCGGCGCGGTGCTGGTGTTCGTCAACATGGTGTTCGCCATCCTGCTCGTGCACACGGGCGAGCTGGGCAGCTTCGGCCGCACGGGTGGCTGGGCGCTGGAGTTGCAGGCCATGTACCTGGTGTCGGCGCTGGCGCTGGCGCTGCTCGGCCCGGGCCGCTTCTCGGTCAACGAGCGCTGACGTGCAACGCATCGAATTTCCGCTGGAAGGCGAGTACGTCGAACTCAACCAGCTGCTCAAGCTCGCCGGGCTCTGCGACAGCGGCGGCGCCGGCAAGCAGATCGTGGCCAGCGGCGCGGTCACGGTCGACGGCGACGTGGAGCTGCGCAAGACCTGCAAGATCCGCGCGGGCCAGGCCGTGCGGCTGGGCGACGTCGAGATCCGCGTCGTCGCGGGCTGAGCCCCGCGCATGAAAAAGGCGGCCACGGGGCCGCCTTTTTGCGTCGCATCGAAGCGCGGCTTACTTCAGCGCGTCCTTCAGCGCCTTGCCGGCCTTGAACGCGGCGTTCTTCGACGCCTCGATCGTGATCGTCTCGCCGGTCTTCGGGTTGCGGCCCTGGCGGGCGGCGCGGCTGCGTGCCTCGAACGTGCCGAAGCCGACCAGCGACACGCTGTCGCCCGCGGCGAGCGCCTCGGTGATCGACTCGACGGTGGCGTTCAACGCCTGCTCGGCCAGCGCCTTGGACAGGCCGGACTTGGCGGCGATGGCATCGACGAGCTGCGACTTGTTCATTGAAACCTTCCTGTAGAACCCGTAGCGGGCCGCGCATCCCTAGCAGCGGCGGGCCTTCCGTGGGCGGCAGGGCGTCCCCCCGCGGCCCCGGAAACCACGGATGCAGCGTTGCGGACATGAGGCACCCGGGCAGGCATCAGGCGCGCAAGTGAAACGGATGGCGAACATCCGCCCGGTGGGGAACGTGATCCCGACCAACGGTAGGCCACGGCGCGGTCCCGCTGTCGCATCAGGCACTTGGCGCCGATCGGCCGGCGCCGGAAGGCCGTCGGGTCGACCGCGTCCACGGACCGTGTACATCGGCTTCGCGCGGCCTTTACGGCCGCTTGCGATCCTTGCGCCCGACGCCAGATCGCGTCCCCCATTCCCAAGAGGCACACCATGAACATTTCCAAGGCTCTCATCGCGATGTCGCTCGGCTTCGCCCTGGCGGCTTGCACCAACCAGCAGCAGGCCGAGGACTCGGCCGCCGAGGCCGCCGAGGCCGCGGGCGAGGCCCAGGAGGCTGCGAGCAACGCCGCCGCCACGGGCGATGCCGCTGCCGCCGCCGCGGCCCAGGCTGCTGCCGACACCGCCGCCTCGGCCGCGCAGACGGCCGCCACCTCGGCCGACGCCGCCGCCACCGGTGGCGAC